>JABDJT010000573.1 GCA_013003335.1 Verrucomicrobiales bacterium
GTCATGACCTGGGCGGTGTAGTGGTGAATCCCCCGCAGGATCCAGCCGCCGGTCATTTGTTCCTGGATGTAAAACACGCTTTCCCAAGCGGTTTGGGAACTGGGCGAATACGCCGACCAGAGGACGATGCCGGTAATGAACTGCACCATCAGCGCGAAAGTGAGGGTCGAACCCCAAACGTATCGCCAGCGGGCCCCGCCCGGGACCGGTTCGTAAAGCGTCGCTTTTGCGATCTTGCGGTATCCCGTCCGATCGTCCAGCCAGTTGAAAAGTTTCTGAAACATCAAATCAAGCTGGCTTTTTCTCCGCGACACCCGTCTGGAAATTTTGGAACTTCACCCAGACCTCGTTTTCGTTTCGCACTTCGGCCTCGAGGCTATCGAGCGGGCGGGCACTCGGGCTGCCCGGTCCCTGTTCTCCGTCCTCCAACGCGAACGCGGAATCATGACACGGGCAAAAATAATCGTGCTGTTCTTCGCGGTAATTGATCGCGCAGCCAAGATGCGGACAAACAACGTTGAAGGCCTGGATCTCGTTGTTTTCCAATCGACGGAGATAAACCGCGCCGATGACGCGATCCGGAAACCGGCTCCAGGCATCGATTTTGTCGTTCTTGACGACGAATTTCTGCGGGGTGCCGTCGGAGGGCAGCGCATCCAGCTTGGCGACTTTCAAAAACTCCGGGTCATCCGGCGGCAATCTGAGCGGGTCTGCCACCACGGCCATTCCAGCCACGACCGGTGTTCCAACCAACGCACAACCCGCGCAAACCGATCCGGCCTTTTGCAAAAAATCCCGGCGATCAGCTTCCTGTTCCCCCGCGCCGTGGTCATTCCCTTGTTCAATTCCCTTGTTTTCCTCTGCCATGGTTTTTCAGCGACCGTGATACGGAAAATTCGCGAGTGCGTCAAGCGGGTCTGACCCCCTGCGAAATTTTGTAGAGCCCCAGCGCCTGCCGGAGCTGGGTCCACCGATCACCCAACTTCGACGCATACGGCCGCGGCGGGGTCATCGTTTCCCATTGCCGTTCGGTTCCGGTTTCAGCGAAATTTGCTGACGGATGTATCATGTATCCGCGTTCGGCAATGGAGAGCAACGGAACATCGGCTGAGCTGTCCGAGTAAGCCACGCTATCCGGCAAGCGGGCATCGGGATCGGACGCGTCGAATTCGTCGGGCAACATCCCCCGTTCCTGCATGGCAGTGATCTTGGCTCCATGCTTATTGTTCGGGCCCATGATTTTCGGAAACAGCGGCATTTTCTGTTCGATAATCAGATTCGTTCCAAGGTAATGATCGAAGCCCCAGTGCCGCGCGATTTCCTCAACGTAAAATTCCGGGCTGGCACTGTTGAGAATCGTGATTCGCCCCTCGGCCTGGTGTCGACGCAGTTCCGCGACGGTTTCTTCGTAGGCGACATGCGGCACAACCGATTCCGCAAATTCGCGGGCGTAAGCACGAACTTTTTCCCCACTCAGGCCGGCCAGGTAGCCGGAAAAAACCCGTTTCATGAAGCGCAGCGAAACAACTTTCACCAGGGCCAACGGAAAGAGAGGCAGAAACCAGAGGAGGTAAATCCGCCGCCAGCCGTTCCCCTTTTTCCGAAGCACGAAATTGCAGAACAACACCTGCGTGTCGTGCGGCAGCAGGGTGTGGTCGAGATCGAAGAGAGCGTATCCGCGGGGTGACATTTTGCTGCAAGCACTGGAACCGAATTTGCCCGATTTCAAACCGTTTTGTGATACCTTGCCCGCCCCCGAAAAACCCAGATGGCCAAGTCGAAGAAAAAAACGGACAACAGCTCCGTCATCGCCTCCAACAAAAAGGCGCGGCATGATTTCCAAATCTCCGATACATACGAAGCCGGCATCGAGCTTCGCGGCACGGAAGTGAAATCGATTCGGGAAGGCAAGATCAACCTGCGGGATGCCTTTTGCCGAATCGACAAAGACGAAGCCTGGCTCTACAACTGCGACATCCGACCCTACGACTCCGCCAGCCACGAGCAGCACGAGCCCCGCCGGAATCGGAAACTCCTTCTACATCGCCGGGAGATTGAACGGATGAAAGCGCTAACCGAACAAAAGGGGGCGACCCTCGTGGCGCTGAAGGCATACTGGAAAAACCGTCGGGTAAAGATTGAGATCGGAGTCGGGAAAGGTAAAACCCACATTGATCGCCGAGACGATCTGAAAAAGCAGGTGCAGAAACGGGAAGCCGATCGGGAGATGGCAAAATTCAATCGGCGTTGACTTTTGGCGCGGAATTTGCGGAAGTGTTAGGAACGATCCAACAGGGTTCGTTCACCGAACAGACCCTGTTGGATCGAAAATGGGAGAATTATTTAAGTTTTCTTAATTTTTTTCTTGATTCGGATTATTTTTGTAGTTCTAGTAATTAGACTGCGAATTTCATGGCGGATTTCGGCATTCCACGGCAACTCGAACTGTTCCCGCCCGCTTCCACCGGGGCGGAGCCGGCCTCAGAAGAAATCGCTACGCCTACGCTGCCAAAATTGGAAGTCCCGGCCCATCCTGATTCGGACACTCTTCCCTGCTCTCGTCGATTGACCAGCCTCGCCCGTGAACTTGCCGCCGGACTCGGTCTCAGCAAGTTGGCCCGCCGGGTTTACGTCGAATGGAATCTCCGAATGAGAACCGCTGCCGGTCGGGCTCACTATCGGGACAACCGGATCGAGTTGAATCCTGCTCTCTTGAAATTGCCCGGGGTGGATGGCACAGCAGAAATGGACCGGACGCTGCGGCACGAACTGGCTCACCTCGTGGCTCACACCCGGGCAAAAGGACGACGCATTCAACCCCATGGACCCGAATGGAAAAAGGCCTGCACGGATCTCGGAATACCGGATGAATCGCGTTGTCACACCCTTCCGTTCGAACCACGACGCGTGAAACGAAAATTTCTCTACGAGTGCCCTACCTGTAAGTCGCATGTTCCCCGTGTCCGGAAATTCCGCCGACCGGTGGCCTGCTACGCCTGCTGCAAGCAGCATTCCGGTGGTCGATACGATTCCCGCTTTCGGCTCGAGCAGGTTCCGGGCGAAAACGAATCAAACGAACAGGTCGCCGCGAACGCAGCCGCCGATTAATCGAACTGCGCGAAAAATTCGCGATAGAGGGATTCGCGATTCTGTAAATCGGCTTCGCCCGGAAGTTTCAATTGAATCGGCCCGAGCTGCAGACGCCTTGTACGATCCGGTTTTTCCAAATCAAGTGGCTGAATCCTCCGGGAGTCCTTACCGATTTTTTCGAGTGTGGATTTGGCGAGGGGTGAATCCGGTTCCGCGGAAAAGGAAAACGGGACGCCGGTTAGTTGATGGACGATCCAGGCACAGACAGCCATCGTGCTGCGGGCGGCGTGGATTTGTTTCGGCTTCCGTTTTTCGACGGAGCGGGCGAGAAACAACGCGCGCCGGGCCTGGCTGAAAAAATACTCGGTGTCGACACCGGTTCCGAGCTGGCTGCGCAGGTTTTGAATCTTCTCGACCCTGTCCGGGCAATTTTGCCATTCGGCTTCGAGCACCAATCCATCCGGGAAAAACTCGATCGCTTCGGCCCAGTTCGGGAAAACCTCGTTCGTTCGACCCTTTTCAAAATTCCGCGCCGCTGAGGCGGCGAAGAGCTGAATGCTGTCTCCATGGTGCTCTGTTGCGAAGCCTGCTTCCGTCAAAATTGATTCTCTCTCCCACTCGTTGCGGCTGGAGGACACGGGAAACTCATCAAGCAAAACCCAGGTTTGACCCGCTAAACTCAAATCGGTTGTTGCTTCCGGAAGTACGGATCGAAATTTTTCGATCAGCTGACCAGAAGTGATTTTCAGTTCAAAAATCGACTCGGCTCGCTTCCGCCCGGCCCGGCCCATGGTGCGGGCAAGATCACGGTCGTTGGCGAGCCGCGCGAGGGCCCCGGCCAGATCCGTTTCATTTCCCGCTTCGACGAGCAAACCCGTTTCTTCGTGGTCGACCATTTCCGGAACTCCGACGAGGCGGGTGGATACGATCGGCAGGCTGCAGCCCATTGCCTCGGTGATCACGGTCGGCAAAATGTCACTGGCGCCTTTCGAATCGACGATGCAACCGAGGGCGAAGACGTCGGAATTTTGCAGGGCCGCCTTCACTTGTTCCTGGCTTTTCACGCCAGCGAGATCGATTTCCTTTTCCAGGCCAAGCTCTAAAATCAGTGCGGCCAATTTCTCCTGCCACGGTCCATCGCCGATGATCGTCAGCGTGAAATCGACGCCGGATTGTTTCAATTGGCCGCAGGCGGCGATCAGATGGTGAAAACCCTTGAATTCAATGAGCCGCCCGATGGAAATGATTCGCAGCGGGCCATCGTCGGCAACCGGGGCCCGGGGAAACACGCTCATGTCGATCCCGTTGTATATTCGACCGATTTTTTCGGCGGAATCCGGGCAGGTTTTCTTCAGCAGCTCGACGCTGAAATCGCTAACGCCGACAACGAATTCCGCTTCGCGGCACATTTCGCGGAGGAGATCGTCGTTCCCAAGGTCGATCATGAAATCCTGGGCGTGCGGCGTAAAACTGAAGGGAACGCCGGCCCATCGTTTGAGAAAAAGGGCGGTGTGGGTGGCCCGATTAGCGAAGTGGACGTGAAAGTGGCGGACACCCCGTTTTCGGAAAAGTTCGGCGAAATAGAGCGCATTCCGCGCGCGGATATCGGCTTTGTATTCAGAGCCGTAGTCGCGGTCGTGCCGGGCAATCATGTCGCCGAATCGCTCCTGCCAGGATCCGTCAGCTTCGGCATTCTTTTTCAGCTGCGACAGCACGGTCGACGGCGGCGGGTAAAACACGTCGGCCTGGAACTGTTCGAACCGTTCGTGGCGGAACGGGCCGGGGGGCGGGTTGATGGATGCGATATCCAAATTGAAGCCGGCACCCTCCAGTGCGAGCATTTCCGAATCACAAAACGTCTGCGACACCACGGGGTATCGGGAGAAGAGATAAGCAATTCGGGCGGCACTCACCGCGCGAAACTAAAACGAATGAAGATTTTTTCACTCGATTTTCCGGGCAGACCCTGTTGGTTCATTTGAACTGACCCTACCGAATAACAACCGGGGTGAACCGGTGGATGAAAGGAATCCCCGGGGTTATTCGGTGGGGTCAGGCAAACTTGCCGATTTTTAGACCCTGTTGATTCGTCCCCCCTTTTTCTTCCACCCGTGAATTTGCCCAACCAACTCACCGTTCTTCGGCTCATTCTGACCTTTGCCATCGTCGGAATTCTCGCGGCAGACTGGCCGTTCGCGAAGTCCCTGGCGTTGCTCCTGTTCGGTGTAGCTTCATTCACGGATTTCCTCGATGGTCACCTCGCCCGGAAACACAATTTGATCACGAACTTTGGAAAATTGATGGATCCGCTTGCGGACAAAGTCTTGATGTGCGGGGGTTTTGTGATGCTCGTGGCCCTCGATCAACTTCCTGCGTGGATTGTCGTGGTGATCCTGACGAGAGAGTTTTTGGTGACTGGCTTGCGGCTCGTTGCTTCGGCGGAAGGGGTCGTGCTGGCCGCTGAAAATCTGGGGAAACACAAAACGATCTGGCAAATCGTGACTGTGATTTATTTCCTGCTATTCCTCGCTTCGCAGGAAGTCTGGTTTGGCTGGACGGCGCCGCTCTTTTCCTGGAAACCGACCAGTCCGGCGATTGCCGGACAGATCCTGATTTATCTCAGCCTGTTGCTGACGGTTTTGTCGGGCTGGAGTTACGCGTGGAAAAACCGGAAACTGCTGGCGGACTGCTGAATCAATTCGCCTCTTTCCGGGGAACTTCCTCCGTTTTCCGCTCCGCAACTTTCGAGATGTGAACGGGCTTACCGGTCTGCTGAATCGCAATCAGGTCCTGCAGAATATGGACCGTTTCACGCTCAAAGGGATCAAAGGTGTGAGGATATTTGAGCGCTTCCTGTTCGGGGTCTTTTTCTTTTTCTTTCCCGGTCGTCATCCCGCTCAGTTCTTCCAGGGACAGATCAGATTTCAAAGTCTTCTCTTTTTCGTAAACATTGTCCTGCGTGAAGGTAAACAGCGTAAAAAGGTCTTTTTCCTCGTCGCGAATTTTCGCGAAGCGGTCGATCCGCTCTTTCTTGCGATCATTTCGCTGCTGCTCAAATTTTGCAGCCTCCGCTTCCCGTTGTGCCCGATTCAGGCTGATGGTGTTTTTCTTTTTCCGGTCCTGGCTGAATTTAATGTCCTCCAGGATATACTGAAACTCCTGGTCGGTGGCGATTCTGGCATCCACTCCAACCTGGAGAACCTCGGATGGCAGGGCCTTGCGCGAAACCGGTTCGTAAATTGCCGGGTCAATTGGATCAGCTTTCAGCGCGTTCGGAAGGGCCGCTTCTCCAATATCCAGAACGTCATTGGTAGACGGAAGACGGACATCGGGAACGACGCCATCGAGCTGCGTCGAGGTTCCGTTGATCCGGAAGAAGGTCTGGATGGTGAGCTTCAAAGCACCGTTCTGATTCGCGTCGCCGCGACCCAGGGGAATCATGAAATTGTTCCGGGTGAACACCGGGCGAAGTTGCTGGACGGTTCCCTTTCCGAATGAGGCCTTTTCTCCGACGATGACTGCGCGGTTGTAATCCTGCAAGGCGGCCGCGAAAATTTCAGAGGCCGACGCGGATGCCCGGTTGGTCAAAACAATCAGGGGACCTTTGTAAACCGCATCGCGATTTCGGGACGTCTTGTAGTTGCGTTGTCCCCGCCAGTCCTGAGACTGCACCACCGGCCCGCGGGGAATAAACAACCCGGTCATATTCACGGCTTCTTCGAGCGAACCACCTCCGTTGTCGCGAAGATCGACGACCAATCCGTCCATCCCTTCGGCCATCAACCGCGTCAGGAGACGCTGCACATCGACCGTGGTGCTGGTTTTTCCGCCATCCATATCGCTGTAGAAGGAGGGAAGGTTGATCCACCCGAGCTTTTGCGGGTTGCCGTTCGGATCTTTCGTCTCGATCAGGTCCGCCGTCGCGAGGCTGTCTTTTAAATCAACCAGATCACGAACGATCTGAATTTCTTTCGTGGCAGAAGGATCGGGCGAATCGGCCGGCGTTACTTTCAGCCGGACGGTCGAACCTTTGTCCCCCCGAATGAGATCCACGATCTTGTTCAGTTTCAGAGGAATAACATCAACCATCTCTCCTTCGTCGCCCTGGGCCACTCCAATGACCTTATCTCCAACCTGCAATTCTCCGTTTTTGAACGCCGGTCCCCCGACTACCAAACCCTGGATGGAAGCGCTTCCGTCTTCTTCAAGCTGAAGCATCGCACCGATGCCGGTCAGCTTTTTGTTCATCCCGATCTTGAAGTTGTCGTATTGAGACTGGGAAAAATATTCCGAATGCGGATCGTAAGCTCGGGAAATGGACTTCACGAACATGACTGCGACATCCTCCGTGGTGTTTTCGTTCACACTTTGCAGGATGCGTTCGTAGCGTTTCGCAATCGTTTCTTGCGGGGTTTCCTCCTCTTTTTTCGGATCGCCATCGATTTCCGGAAGACCCTTGGCGGCCCTTTCCTTCTTCGCGCGCTCCGAAGCAGCCCGCCGGAGATGTTCCTGGAGCAAGTCTCCTTCGATCAGGTTTCGCCAAAGCTGGTCTGACTCTTCGCCGTTCGCCGGCCACTCCATTTCTTTCCGGCTGAGATGAATTACCCGATCCGAATCAAAGGTGAATTTTTCCTCTTTCAGCAGTTTTTTCGCAAATTCGACCCGGGATTTGACCCGCTCTTCGTAAATCGCATAAATCTCAGCAGCGGCCGGGATGTCTTTCTGAACGACAGAGTCATCGATCGTATGCAGGTAGTCTTCCCGGAACTTGTCGACATCTGCCTGCGTGAAATACACCCGGCTAAAATCGAGAAACTCCAGGTAATTCTTCAACACCCGCTCCGACATGGAATCATCGAACACCTGGCGCAGGTAATGCTCTTCCTCGAGCATCCGCACCACCCGCTGGGCAATCTCGCCGTAATTCGTTGGGGGTTTGGCTTGAGCAAATGCCCTTTCGTTCAGAAAACCGAACGTAACAGCAAGAGCGGCAAGGAATTGGAAACAGCGGAGCGGGAGAGGGTAAAAAGCCATAAGATGAGGAGTTCCGGAATTTTTCGGCAGAGAAAGAGGAGAATACACGCATTCAACTTGTGATAAAAGTGAATTGTGATCACACATTAAGCGGCGATCGATTCGATTTTTATGGGAAAAATCCTCATTATCCGGGGCGGAGCGCTGGGAGATTTCATTCTCACGCTCCCCTCTATCCAGCTCATCCGCGATACGCTGCCGGATGCGCAAATCGAAATTCTCGGATACCCGAACGTCGCAACTCTCGCCGAGTCGGCCGGTTTAGCCGACGCTTCGCGCTCGATCGAATACGGCCCCCTTTCGCTATTCTTTGTTCCCGGAGCCAGTTTACCGGACGACCTCGTCGATTATTTTCAATCGTTTGCCGTGGTGATCAGCTACTTATATGACCCGGACGGATATTTCGAATCCAATGTTCGGAAGGCCGGAGTCGACACGTACCTCCGCGGCCCCTATCGAATCGATGAATCGACCAGCCCGGCTGTCCCCGCTTCCGTCCAACTTGCCCGACCTCTCGAGCAGCTGGCCCTCTTCCTCGAGAACCCGGCCGTCACGCTCTCGCTACCGGCTGATGAATCACACACCAAAACAAACCGCAGGACGATCGCGATCCACCCGGGAAGCGGCAGCCCCTCGAAAAACTGGTCGTTCGAAGCCTGGATCGACATCGTTTCCCGAATCCAGGAAGCCTCTGCTGAACCTCTTCATTTCCTCATCGTCAGCGGGGAAGCGGAAACCGGGATCATCGACCAATTCCTGGAAATGTTTTCGGGAACCGGCCTTTCGCACTTTCATCTCCAGAATGCTACCCTCCCCGATCTCGCGACCCACCTGTCCCGGGCCGATCTTTTTTTGGGTCACGACACAGGAGTTTCCCACCTGGCTGCTGCTTGCGACATCCCGTGCGTCCTGCTTTTCGGTCCGACCAACCCTGCGGTCTGGGCTCCTCAAAATTCGAATGTCGAGGTGATCCAATCAGAATCCGGTTCCCTCGCTGGAGTGAATTCGGACACCGTTCTCGAGAGGGTCCGGGAGCTTGTCCACACGCTTAAATAGGAATAGAGATTTTCCCGGGAAAATAAGTATCACTATTAACGCTGTGCAGAACTGACCACGATTATAGGAAGTGCTTTTTTATCAGGGAGTTGGGCAGGGTAATCCCCTGTGGGGAAATCGTGGTGAATAGCCTCGCAACATCGATTCTTTGTGAAGACTGAAATTTACTCCAACCCTGTTCGGTCTTTTTCACGGTTTATTCACAGCCTCGCGATTCTTGCAGACATCTGCTTTCAGGGCTTTCGAGGCCGCGGCGATTTCTGCTTCTTTTTTACTGTTTCCGCTACCCCTTCCCAGGACCGAACCCTCCCAACAAACCTCTGAGATAAATTCCTTCCGGTGATCCGGCCCGGTTTGGGACACGATCCGGTAAACCGGGCTGGATGGCGAAATAGCCTGCAACATTTCCTGGAGTTGGCCCTTTGGATTGACGTCTTCCGGTTCGTCGGTGATTTCCTTGATAAATTTCGAAAACCGATTGAGCAGGCAATCGCGGGCGGCTGCGAAACCGCCATCGAGATAGATCGCTCCGAACAGGGCTTCGAATGCGTCCGCCAGGTTCGAAGGCCGGTCCCGGCCCCCGGAATTTTCCTCTCCCCGGCCGAGTTGCAAAAATTCCCCCAGGGCAATCGATTCCGCATATCGGCACAACGCTTCGCGGGAAACCAGGCGGCTCCGCAACTTGGTTAAGGGCCCCTCGCTGAACCCCGGGAAATGGGCATACAACTCCTCGGTCAGGATCAGCTGAATGACAGCGTCACCGAGGTATTCCAGCCGCTGGTTGTCAAAATGCGGACGCTTCGATTCATACGCCAGGCTGGGATGAGTGACCGCCTCAGCCAACAAGTGCGAATTGGAAAAGTGGTATCCGATCCTGTCTTCGAGAGAGTCCATTCAGCACATACAAAAAAGGAGATGGGGTGGTTGACGGGATTTGAACCCGCGACAACCGGAACCACAATCCGGGGCTCTACCCCTGAGCTACAACCACCATCAACTCCCTGCGCCAAATCGCGCGGGGCCAGAAATTAGGACACACGAAGCGGGTTTGCCAGTCGAAAATTCCGCTCAATGATGCATTTTTCCCGAATGCACCCCTTTCCCGAGAATTGGAAACCTGTCGCCTTCAAAGAGTGGCAGATCGTCTGCGAAGCCCTTGAGAGCGACGAGCAAACCGTAATCTTGCGGAAGGGCGGGATTTCTGAAGGCAAACATGGGTTCCAATGGCTGCATGATCGATTTCTTCTTTTCCCCACGTTTTTCCACGAGCAACTCGATCAGGTCAAACCGATGCCGGATGGCTCGACGCGGGTTTTAAAAAATGCTGCCGCCCCGAAACCGGGAACGGAAGGAGGGCGCAAAAAGATTTCATTTTCCCTCTACGTGGAAATCACGGAATCAGGCCGGGTCACCGAATGGAGGGATGTTCAGCAATTTGAATCCGAGCATATCTGGACAGAGCAAGTCATACGGGAACGATTTGAATGGGGCGAGGAACCGGGAATTAGTTTCGCCCGGGTGAAAGTTCACAAATTACCCGAACCGATCCTGCTGGACGATCGCAAGAGTTTTGGCGGCTGCCGTTCCTGGGTCGGATTGCCCGAGATCGAATGAACAGGGTTCATATGACGAACGAACCCTGTTGGGTCGTTCAGTCTCGTCCAGCAACGCCAGCAACTCTCCGGAGCTCGGGTGTTCCTGCGATATACAAGTCGGTCCCGAGAAACGCCATTGGACCCGGTTCGGCCGGGCAGATTGTTTCGAATTCCAGGGTGGCGGGGTCTGTGCGAACCAGGTCGGATTTTACGAAAAAATAAATCCGGTTGTCGGGTCCACGGGCAATGTGGCGGGGCGCCGGCCCGGGAAGGGGAACCCGTTTTTCCACCTCACCTGTTTTCACGTTTGCCACGTAGAGCATGGGAACTTTTTCATGTTTCCCGATCCCGATCAGAATCCCCGGCGTCGTCCCCGATTCCATAACCACGCCAGCCGAACCATCCGAGAGGGGCGAAAATTGCCGCTCCACTTTTTGAGTTTCGGTATTGAAAACAATCAGGCAACCGTCACGGGGTTTTACCTCCGGCTTAGACGGGACAAACGTGAAATCAGAGGCATAGACGATCCATCTGCCGCCGTTTGCGGTGGTGAGAAACTCGCAGTCGTCGTGCGGAAAATTGATGCCGCCAAATTCCCGGGTTTTTGGATCGAACCAGCCGAGGGAACCGCCCGTGGTTTCCCGTTCATTGTGATTGCCGGAATAAATCCGCCCGTCAGCTC
>JABDJT010000016.1 GCA_013003335.1 Verrucomicrobiales bacterium
GGCGGCCTGCTGGCCGGAACGCCGGTCCCGGAAATCGAACTCGAAATTGCTGACGATGGTGAAATCGTCGTGACCGGACCCCACGTGCTGAAGGGATATCTGGACGGCAAGGGTGACGCTGAAACGAAATTCACCGGCGCGGATGGCGAGACCATTTGGCATCGAACGGGCGATCTGGGTCGGCTCGATACAGACGGTCGGCTCTGGCTGCTCGGTCGTGTCTCCGCAAAAATCGGCGACGAGCTTTGCCCGTTCGCGGTCGAATGTGCCTTGTCGTTTGTCGAGGGAGTCGGGCGGACTGCGGTCCTCGAATCCGAAGAGGATGGCCAGCCGGTTCTATTCCTCGAGGGAAATGGCGAAGTCGGTCCGATCCTGAACCAATTCGGAATTCACCGCATCATTCCTCTGAAAAAAATACCGGTCGACCGCCGCCACAACGCGAAAGTCGACTATCCCGCGTTGCGGAAAATTTTAGCGAATTTCGAGTGAACAGGGTTCGTTTGCCAAGCAATCCTGTTGGTTCGGTTCGGACGATCAATCGCCGTCGAGCATTCGGCCGATACCGCCCAGCACGCTGCCTTCGCCCTGGGCTTTTCCGCCCGATGAGGGAGCGCTGGCGATGACCCGGTCGGCGAGTCGGGAGAACGGGAGGCTTTGCAGCCAGACTTTGCCGTGGCCGGTCAGGGTCGCGAGAAACAAACCTTCGCCACCGAAAAACATCGATTTCAGGTTTCCGGCGCGCTCGATGTCGTAGGAAATTCCCGGGGTAAAGGCCACGAGACAACCGGTATCGACGCGGAGCGTTTCGCCGTTCAATTCACGTTCAATAACGGTTCCGCCGGCGTGGACGAAGACTTTTCCGTCGCCACAGAGTTTTTGCAGGATAAAACCTTCGCCGCCGAAGAAACCGGCCCCCAGCCGTTTGTTGAAGGCGATGGTAATTTGGGTGCCAAGCGCGGCGCAGAGAAACGAATCTTTCTGGCAGGTCAGCTCACCCCCGATTTCTGCGAGATCGACGGGGATGATCTTGCCCGGGAAGGGGGCAGCAAAGGCAACCCGTCGTTTTCCCTCCTGGCCCTGGTGGGTGAAGTGCGTCATGAAAATCGATTCGCCGGTGAGGGCGCGTTTCCCGACGGCGAGCAGCTTGCCCATCACGCCTTCGTTCGGATTCGAGCCGTCGCCCATCTTGGCTTCAAAGGTGATGTCGGTTTCGAGGTAATTCATCGCGCCGGCTTCCGCGATGCAGGTCTCGCCGGGATCCAGTTCGATTTCGACAATTTGCATATCGTCGCCGAAAATCTCAAAATCGATTTCGTGGGAGGTCTGCCCGGGAGCACCCTGGCTGACGCCTGCTGGTGGCCCGGATGGAATCGGCACGGGTTCGGCAGCTGGTGGAGGTGCCGGGGTCTGGCCGAAAAAATTCGGGAGAGCCTGCTGGGCGTCGATCCAACCCTGCATCCCGTCTGTCCAAACCTTGGTCGAAGGAGCGATAACGCCCTGTTGGATGAGACCGGGAAGGTCGGTTTCAGCGGCCTGGTATTGATTGCGTTGCGGGTCGGTGTAGTGCCAGATTCTCATGATTTTCGTAGGGGGAAATGCAGATTTGGTTCCAGATTCTGCCAATAATCCTGCCAACCGGATCGTCTTACAAGGACCAATCGGTGATAGAAATTGGAAAAATTGCCGTATATTAGGAAAACCAAAAATTCAAAAGTGATGAAAAACCGATTTGTGTTCCCGTCCTCGTTCTTTTCGGCCCTCGGCCTTTCCCTGGTTGCCCTGTTTTTCTTGATGCCAAAGGCCAACGCTCAACGGGAGTTGGCGCTGAGCAGTGACGATGCGCTGAATTGGATATCAAAGGAATACGGCGACCAGAGCGTGGAATGGCTCGTGGAAATGCGCGGCTTCGGCGGGATTCCACAGCCCATTGAATGGGAAATCCTCGCATACGATCAGCGGGCTCCGCGAAAGCTGCGCTGGTTCGTTGCCGGTGGCGGTCGGGTCAAAGATGACGGAATTGATACGGCCCACTACCCGGAACGTCCTCCGGGCGGGTATTTGAGTCGGGAGTCCGTGCGGATCAATAGTGAGAAAGCCTTTAAAATCGTCGAGAATGAAGCTCGTAAGGCAAAGGTCGGATTTGACCGGGTCGATTATTTTCTCCGGGTACGCGAATTCTCCCGGGAACCGATCTGGCGGCTGGAATTGAAGGACGCGGACCGGATGTTGGCGGGAAAAATTTATCTCTCGGCCAAAACCGGCGAGGTGCTGCGCACAATCTGGGTTTTTCGTGGTGGACTGGGCAGCCGGGATGCTCGCGCGGAAATTGTCGATTCAGCCGAACCACGCGCGAATGAAATGATCGAGCGGCCCGTTGGGCCCACGCCGGATTTCTCGCAAAATGAGCGGTCCGAACCTGCGATTCCGGACCGAATTCCGATTCCGGATGATCGCCCGGTCGAGGCGGTGAAACCGGATCGGATGGAGCGCCCGGTCACGGGAATTGAGCCACGTCGCGAAGTCGAAGAGAAGCCCGAACCGGAGGTGCGGGATCCCCGGCAGCCGGCTGATTTGCGGAAGGGTGCTGAATCACTTGTTCCAAAGGGTGCAAAACCGGAGAACGATACCCGCATTCCTCCTCCGCCGATTCCGCCGTCCAACTGATCGATTTGCGGCCAAAACGAATCAACGGGGTCTGTTCGACGAACGCACCCTGTTTGTTCGTTTTCGAGTTTCCCTTTTGACGAAACGCCCGCTTGGCGTTCCGTTCCCGCCGAACGGGACAAGATTCCGGGAACGTCCTCCGGCCTCGAAAAAAGTCGACTGATCGAAAACTCAACATGCTTGCCATCGGGAAATATTCATTCGGCATGGGCGATCGTTTTGCCCACCAGGGGGTTGCGCAGCTTCGAGCCTGCGAACGCGCAAAATCGGAACTGGGCGTCGACATCGTGCCGGTCTGGAACAAGTCCCACCGCGAACATACCACGATCGGCTCGGAGCCTGTCAGTACAAGGGAAGCAGCGGATGCAGCGATCGGGGAATTAAACTGGAAGGGGCCGAGACACTTTGTCGATGCCGATCACATCAACCTGGATACCGTCGATTTCTACACGGGCTTCGCCGATTTTTTCACAATCGACGTGGCGGACTCGATTGGGCAATCGCCGGAAATTGAATCGATCCTGAACTTTGTCGACAGGCACCCCGAGTTGGTTGGGGCGGTGAAAATCGATGGTATCGATGAGCCGCTCGAAATCACCCGGTCGCAGGTGGAGATGGCCGCCGGGAAGTTCCTGCTGGCTGTGCAGGAAGCGGGGAAAATTTATCGGCATATCGCCCGTGAAAAAGGCGAGGGGACTTTTGTGACGGAAGTCTCGATGGACGAAACCGATTCGCCGCAAACCCCGCCGGAGCTCCTCATCATCCTCGCCGCGCTGGCTGACGAGGGCATTCCCGTGCAGACCATCGCGCCCAAGTTTACCGGACGGTTCAACAAAGGGGTCGATTACGAAGGCGATGTGAGCCAGTTCGAAAAGGAATTTAACGACGACCTCGCAGTCATCCGCCACGCCATCTCCACTTACGGTCTGCCGGAGAATCTAAAACTCAGTGTGCATTCCGGCAGTGACAAATTTTCGATCTACGGCCCGATTTCCGCAGCCCTGAAACGAACTGGTGCGGGCATACACCTGAAGACTGCCGGTACAACTTGGTTGGAGGAATTGATCGGCCTCGCCGAGGCGGGGGGCGAGGGATTGCAACTCGCAAAAGATGTCTACCGCGAAGCTCTCGCGAAAAAAGACGCGCTTTGTGCGCCGTATGCATCGGTGATCGACATTGATCCGGCGCAGTTGCCTTCCGCCGATGAAGTAGACGGCTGGAGTTCGGAGCAATACCAGGATGCGTTGCGGCATGATCCGTCCGTGTCCGATTTCAATCCCCATGTTCGCCAGCTGTTACATGTCGGCTATAAAATTGCGGCGCAAATGGGCGACCGATATTTGGATCTGCTGAAAGAAAGCGAGGCCGCTGTCTCGAAAAACGTGACCGGGAACCTGTTCGAC
>JABDJT010000017.1 GCA_013003335.1 Verrucomicrobiales bacterium
TTGCTGCTGCGTTTCAACGCGCCGGTTCGACCGATGAAAGTGGCGCAACACCTTTCGTTTTACGACAAGAGGGGGGACCGCCGGATTCGGGCGGAGGTGACGAAGCTGGAGTCGATCGAGGAATCGAAAGAGTTGCAGCGGTTCGAAGAGGAAAAGCCGGTTTTTCCGCTGGAACAGTTTGTGAAAGTCACGCCGGCGACGCCGCTTCCGGTGGATTCGGAATGGCTGCTGGTAACCAAAAAGGGTTTGGTCTCGAAGGATAAAAAATTCGAGCTGGCTAAGGATCAACGGGATTACCTGGGGCTCCTGACCGCCTTCAAGGTCAAGAGCATCACGCCGCAAACGCCCTACGACGAAAAGCGTTTCATCTCGATCCGGACGACAAAGTACGAGTTGATCGATTCGCTGACGCCGGAATTGCTGACCGATTATATTTCGGTCGATCCGATTCCGGATGGGTTCGCGTTGAAGCGGGTCGGTTACGGCGTGCAAATAGGCGGCAATTTTGGGTATCGGAAGTACGTCGTGAAGGTGAAGCCGGGGCTGATCGCGAAAGACCGGACATCGCTGACTGAGGAGGTCGAGGAGGAGATCACGTTTCAGCCGAACCCCGGATTCATCAGCCTGCCGACGGAGCGCGTTGCGCAAAATGCGTCAGGCAAACGTGCCTTCCAGATCATGACCGGAAATCTCCACGGGGTGAATGTCCGGATCAAAAATTTGGAGCGGAATGAACTAATATACGCGCTGCGCGGCTACGACGCTGCCTACAAAGGATACGGCGATGAGAAGCGGGCGATCCCCTACGAAATGGTGCCGGGGAAAACGATTTTCAACGAAACCTACAAGCGCGCGGCGGCGAACGATCACAGTGAAAAAATTGATCTGACCTGGGATCGCGTTTCCGGCGGAAAAAAATACGGGGCGTTTTATCTTTGCGCCGAAGGATCTTCTGCGACGCGGAAGGGTTTTTCCGTCGGCGGGCAATCGCTCGTGCAGCTGACCGACATCGGTCTGGCGTGGAAACAGGCCGGAGATGAAACGCTCTTCTACTCGTTCTCTGTTTCCACCGGCGAACCGGTTGGTGAGGTGACGGTCGAACTTCTCGACGACGATGCGGAATCGCTTCGCACCGTGACCACCGATGCGACAGGTGTGGGGCGGATGGAAACGGGCACGCTGGAGGAAAAGAAGGGTGTGAAATGGTGGCTCGATGCGCGAAAAGGCGAGGACCGGCACGTAATGTCGTTCCGCAAATCGATGCGTTCGATGGGGCTCTACGGTTTCGATATTCAATACCGGCACTGGGGAAGGCCGGAGGCCCGGCGCACGCTGGTTTTCACTGATCGCCCTGTTTACAAGCCGGGAGACACCGTCTATTTCAAAGTGATCTCGCGAGGAACGGACACGGACGGCGTTTTGCCTCCGGAAAAGACTCCGGCGAAATTGAAAATCTTCGACGTTCGCAACAAGCTGATCACGGAGCGCGACGTGGAGTTAAGCGAGAACGGCACGTTCGACGATTCGTTTACGCTGCCGAAATCCGGTCTGGGTTCAGCCCAAATCCATCTCGATTTCAATCGCACGACAAAATCGAATTATCGGCTGATCGCGCGGAAAAATGTGCGGGTGGCAGATTACCGGCCGAACACCTTCGAAGTCGATCTGGCGACGGAATCCAGCTACCCGCTTGGCGAAGCGATAGAGGTGCCGTTGAGGGCGAAATATTACATGGGCAAACCGCTGTCGAAGGCCAAGGTAAACTGGCAGGCCACCGCACGCCGCGAATATCGCGGGCCGAAGGGATTCAAGAATTTCACGTTCTACGACGATGATCATTCCGCACCGAATTTCAGCGAGAGCCGGGAGATTCACCTGTCGGAAAAAGGCGATGCCACGATCCGCCTTGAATTGCCGGAGCAGACCGCTTCGCCCGCGCCGATGCGGGTGAACCTGACGACCGAAATCGTCGACGTGAATCAGCAGACGATCGCGGAGCGATCCGAATTTTTGGCGCACAGCTCGGATTTTTACCTGGGCATGAAAGTGCCCGAGGGCAATTTTCGCGTCGGTCAGAAAATGCCGATTTCATTCGTCGCGGTTTCGAAAGACGGGAAGCTCCACACCGATTCGGTGCAGGCGACCTTGAAGCTGGGAAAGCGAACCTACAACACCGTCAAAGTCCGCGGGGCCGGAGGCCGGATGCAAACGCGGAATGAAGTGCAGATCACGCCGAAATCGGAATCGGAATTCGCTATCGAAACGCGCCCGGCCATTGACGAGTCCGAGGTCGCCACCGCCACGATCCACGAAATTGACCTCGATGAACCCGGCGATTTTTACATCTCCGTCTCGGCAAAAGACAGCGAAGGTCGTGATGTTTTGACCCGTCGGCAAATCCGCGTGATCGGCGCCGACGAACCGAGCTGGGCATGGCGGCAGATGCAGCGGGTCGATCTTTTGCCTGACAAATCCAGCTACAAAGTTGGTCAAACAGCACGGCTTCTTTTACGGACTCCGGTTTTCGGCCATGCTCTCATCACGATTGAGCGGGCCGGTGTTCGTCGGACCTTCACGAAAAAAATCACCGGGTACGAAACAATCATCGATGTGCCGATCAAGGACGGCGACGCACCGAATTTGTTTACCTCGGTTTTTCTTGTTCGCGGCTCGGACGACAGCCCGCACAAGCACCCCGAGGCATCGTATCGGCTCGGATATTGCCAGCTGAACGTTGATGACCCCGATACGATTCTCGATGTGGCTGTGCAGCCGAAAAGCGACGCCGAATTTTACCAGCCGGGCGAACCGATCGAGGTCGCCGCGTTGGTCACGGACAACGAAGGCAACGGCGTTCCCGGCTCCGAAGTTACGCTTTACGCAGTCGACGAGGGAGTGCTCAGCCTGACCGGATACAAAACTCCCGAGCCGGCCTCGACCTTCAACCGGCCCTTTCCGCTTCTCGTCAAAACCGGCCAGAGTCTCTCAAACCTGATGCCGGAAAATCCCGCCGAATTCGACTTTCACAACAAGGGCTACGTTGTCGGCGGAGGTGGAGCGATGGCCGGCCCCGACCCGGCCCGGGTGCGGAGAGATTTCAAGGCGCTTGCGTTTTGGGAGGGTGCGCTCGTGACCGGCAAGGACGGAAAAGTCACCGCGAAATTCGATGCGCCGGACAACCTCACTACCTTCCGCATCATGGCAGTCGCTGTGAAAGGAAACCGGTTC
>JABDJT010000020.1 GCA_013003335.1 Verrucomicrobiales bacterium
CTGAGGTACTTTCCGAATATTTCCAGGTCGACATCGTCATCGGATTCGATCAGCAGCTCTGCCACCTCGTCCAGGCCGCCCGCTTTTTCGATCAGGGCTTCGTCGCTCTCGGTCATGGTAGCGCGCAGGATTTTCCGGGTGCCGACCTGCTGCTGTTCTTCGTCGATCCAACGGTATTCCGTCGCAAACGTCGCGCTCTCGGCGGCCACCACGGCGTCGCGCCCTTTTTCGTCGGTGAGATTGATTTCGGCCATCTTTCTGAAATCTTTACATCATCCCGAAATCGAGATCCTCGTCGTCGTCCCCGGCTTCGTCTTCCACTTCGACTGTGGCCGCGCCCTGTTGTTCGTAACTGATCAGGCGGATGTCCGCTTTTTTTCCGACCAGCATCCAGATCGTGTTGTCGCTATCCTGGAGGAGAAAAGCCGTATCCGCCGTCATGCCTCCACGGTAACTGAACGGGAACCGGTAGATGGTTCCGGCGGCGAGATCTTTGACCAACTCCGGCGGGAAAGTGGCTTCTCCTTCCTCTGTGGTCGGTTCCAGTGCGTAGGACATGCGGATGTTGTGATCGAAAAACTCCTCGACCGTGGCCTTGTCCGTCAGATCCACCCGGTTTTTAAACGTCGATGTTACCGGCTCGATTTCCTTGCCGTCGAGATCGACTGCTTTCAAGTCGCTCTTTTCCCGCCACAGACCTTTCGGCGAGACGTATCCCAGTGCGACTCCGCCGGACGGGATGAGCGTTTTGCCGTCACTCGACAGGGTGGCGAGATTGCACTTGTTGCCCTCTTCGTCGAGGACCTCCGTGGTTTTGTAACCGTACAATTTCGAGCGATCGACCTTGTTGATGCTGCAATCGAGATCTTTGCCCTGGTATTGAAGTTGGAGAACCGGCATGTCCCGAATTCGTAGCGGAAAGGGGAGGGGAAGAAAACGAAAAACTACCGTGCCGGATCAGCGGAGCCGACGATACACGAACCGGGTACAGGGTTGTTGGAGGCCGGGGAAAACAACCGGCTCTTCGAACTTCGTGCGGTCGTCGAGCAGCGCGAAAGTCCCGGGAAAATGAGTGCGTCCCCAGTCGAGATGGGCGGTGTTGATCGCGACGGGTTTTCCGGTCGCTTCCGCTTCCTGTAAAATCGCGAGGAATTCGTCATCGGTTTTTGCGACGATTCCTGCCGGGTCGTAGAGCCGGGAGTAGTGGTGGAATGAAATCGTCCAGACTTCGTCGATCTCCGGGTGAAACGGATTCACGACCCGCCGGATTTCCCGGGTCGATTCGGCGAGGGGTTCCACGGAATTTTTGCAGATCAGTTTCAGGTTTTGATGGCTAACCAGCGGAACAATCACGGCCAAAGCGAGTATTGCCGACGCAGCCGGAATTCGACGTCCGGACCGCAGCAATCGTCCCCACGGAAGCGCAAAAAGTGCGACGCCGGTGGTCAAAAATCCGACGGAATACCAGGGATACAGCACGAGTCCGGAACCGCACGCCTGGAGAAACATCCACAGAACGGGGCCGATCAGCACGATGGAAAACCAACGCCACCACGCTCTGCGCAGCAGCAGGACCAGGCCGAGAATCACTCCGCCCCAAAACGTGGCGACGATCAACCAGGCAAGGGCCGGCGCCGGGGCGAGTTCGGAAATCGTCAACGAGTTCGGATTTTCCGGCTCCCACTCGTGGAGAGGCGTTCCGGTGGGCCAAAGCACAGCGGTGTCCTGCGCCCAGACGCTGTAATCGATCGGCTGATTGAGCCGACCTCCCTCGAGGTAAGCGGGAAGTTGCAGGAGATTCGGAAGGAAAAACTGGATCGTCAGCATCGCTCCGAAGAGAGTCGAGCCCGTGTAGCGCCATAGCTGCCCGGACCGGAGCGGGTTGCGGGTTTTCGGGAAATCCCACGCCAGCCAGATTGCCACGAGATTCAGCGGCACGAGAAAATAGACCGACCCGAAATAGGCGGTGAGGAGAAGAAATTGCGTCGCGCCGAACGGGATCCACCAGCGCAGCCGACCCGATTGAAGGGCGCGGATCAGGAAACAAATTGCGAGGGGCGCGAGGAACATCATCAGGGCATAGCCGCGGGCCTCCGTGCCGTAGCGAATGAACATCGGATGCAGCGCGAGAAAAAATCCGGCGATTGGGGCGCCCCGGGGTGCGCCGAGCAGCCAGACGAGCCATCCGGTTGCGAAGATCGCGCCGACTCCGGCGAAGAACGACGGGAGCCGGACTTTCCATTCAGAAAAATAAAAGGACTCCGGATCATTGGGCGAAAGATCAGCCGGTCCGTGGGCGATCCGTGACAAAATGCTGAAAAGAACCTGATTGCTCGGTCCGTTGTGCCAGTCCCAGATGGTTTTTCGCCACATTGGAGGTTTCAAAATAAAGGAGTCGTCCTCCATTCGGTAGACGTGACCGATCACGTAGCGGCGT
>JABDJT010000039.1 GCA_013003335.1 Verrucomicrobiales bacterium
CCCTGATACCAGCTGTGCTCCAGCGCGGGCAGATCGCCGCGGGCGCCGAAGGTGTATTTCACGGACATGGAGGCCGGAGCGATATCGTGGTGCGGTTTCGGACCGGAAAGGGGCTCGATGGTGAGCGGAGCGTCGAGTTCGAGAGCCCACCAGGCAAGGTCGTTTCGGTGGCTGCCGAGGTCGGACATGGTTCCATTTCCGAAATCCCACCAGCGATACCAGCGCGGGCCGGGGAAGTAGTAGTCGTGAAATTCGCGATAGGGCGCCGGTCCGATCCAAAGATCCCAGTCGAGCGCCGGTGGCGGCGTCTTGCCTACTTTCGGCGTGTCGGGGGTGTAAATGATGTCCTTGTTCCGTTTCGCTTCCTCCTCGGTCTGCCAACCCCAGGCCCGTGACACCCAGGTGTGGGCTTCTTTCACCGGCCCGATGGTGCCGGACTGGATGATCTCCACAACGCGCCGGTGATTTTCCCCCGCATGAATCTGCGTGCCCATCTGGGTCTGGACACCGGCTTTGGCAGCCGCCTCGGTAATAATGCGGCATTCGTGGACGTCGCGGGTGAGCGGTTTTTCGCAGTAGACGTGCTTTTTCGCCTCCAGGGCCGGCAGGGTCGCAAAAGCGTGGGTGTGCTCGGTGGTGGAGACAACGACAGCGTCAATGTCATCGAGTTTTTCGTAAAAATCGCGAAAATCCTTGTAGGACCGCGCATTGGGAGCGGCGGACTGAAGGGCTTTGCCAAGATTCGTTTCATTGACATCGCACATCGCGATGATGTCCTCGCCCTTGCACGCCTTGACGTGCGATCCGCCCCGTCCTCCGACACCGATCAGGCCGACGCCGAGCTTGGAATTGGGCGACTGGCAGCGGGTGATGGCGGGAAAGCCGAGCACGGAGCCGGCTCCGGTGGCTGATGCTGTGCCGAGGAAATTTCTGCGGGTGGTTTGCTTCATAAACCGACTTTTTCGAAACGAATCGGGCGGGAAAAGAAAAATCACGGCGGATTTGCGGAAACGGGCAACCTTCGATAAACTAACGGGTATTGTGAGGAGGGAACGAAACGCAACAGAATCGGGTATGTTTGAACATTTGGGGCAACTGAATCGATGGTCGGGCCGACTGCTGGCTGCGGCTTTTTTCGCGTGCCTGCTGGGAGCGATTCCGGCAGAGGCGCAATTTTTTAACCGGAACCAGGAACCCGGAACGCCGACCGATCCCGGTTTTCCGGATCCCGTGCCGGGCAAAATCCAGGTGTTGAAAGGGCAGGAGGTCAAAATCGAACTGACCGCAAAGGCGAAAGGCCCGGCGTCGATCGTCGAGTTCCTGATCCGCGATTTCCCCGGGGCCGGTGAAATTGGCATCCTCGAGAGCAAGAAAAACGATCGCAGCAAGGCGATCATGACCTACACGCCGAAGCTGAACACGGCAGCGACGACGGACAAGTTCACCTTTTCCGTCCGCTATCCCAACGGCCGCTGGTCGGCTCCCGCGAAATTTGAAATCGAGTTGCTCGATGCGATCCCGAAAATCACCGCTCCGGCGGTGGTGGAATTCGGTCGGGTAATGGTCGGGGACGAGGTTCAGAAAGAGATCTTCATCCAGAATTCCGGTAATGCGATTTACGAGAAAACACTGATCCTGCCGGAGCCCTGGCATCTCCTTTCGCCGAAAGACGGGAAGGTGGACCTCGCGATTGGCGGATCGACCGCGCTGCGGGTGGCCTATCGTCCGACCGAGGCAGCGAAGGAAAATTTTCACTTCACCATCCACCGGAACGGCGGCGGAATCCCGCAGCTGCGGGCCGAGTCCTACATCCCGTTTTCCTTTACGCAAAACGAATGGCAGCTCAATTATGATCCGAAAGGATTCAACCGGACTGCGAAAATCGTGGTGAAAAATCACTCGGATCGCACCCTCGCGGTGGGGATACGTTCCAGCGACGACCGCCTCAAGATCGAGAACAACCGAAACGAGATCTACCTCAACCCGAAAGCCGAAACCAAGGTTGAGGTTGAGATTCCCGCGAGCGATCCGCACCTCTACGAGGGCACCCTTGAGCTTTCGCTGAGCAACGGCTACCTGACCAACGCGAAAGTGCGCGGCGAAGTCCTCCCTGGTCGATTGGAGCTTGAAATTCCCGGGGCAAAGGGCGGCACCTTGATCAATTTCGGTGATGTCATGGCCGGAAAATCGATCCAGAGCGGCGTTGTTTTGAAAAATGTCGGCGGCCAGGCCGTGCAGTTCGAATTTGATCTGGAAGCGCCATTCGAAGCTCTCACCACCGGGGCGAATATTATCGGACCGAAAACCGCGCAGCCCATGGCAATTGCCTTTTCCCCGCAATCGACGGATTCCGGGTTGTTTGACGAAACGCTCCTGGTTCGCAGCGCGGACCAGCAACTGGCAATCCGCCTGCTCGGCGTAGCCCGGCAGGATGGAAAAGCGAACGGCCCATCCATCACCAGCCTGCGACCCGTCCCCGCGATCGGAAACGGCGCCCCCGTTTCGCCCCCCAACGGAAATAATCCGGCACCCGCCATCGGGAACGGCGGCACCACTGGTACGAGACCTCCCGGCGCGGTCGATTCCACCGGTTTGCCGGCCGGGGAATTGTTGAATGCCGACCCGAACCGGAGTGCGCTGGGATTTCTCCCACGCCCGCTCAAGGAACGGCGAGTGGCTGAACACTTGAAACCGGCTTTCGGTTTTGCGTTGGAGGACAAGACGGCGTGGGACACGACCCTGACATTCCAGGCGCCGCCCGGCTCACAGGATCACAGCTTTGAAATGGAAATGCTGGGCCCGCTCACAAACACGCAGACCCGGGAAGTCGAACTGGTGTGGGCGCCCTACACAACGGTGGAATACACCCGCGAAGGCGACCGCGTTTCGGCTCACATCAAGGGGCTCGCCCCGAAAGGCACCTACGAATTCCGCATATTCACCGTGAACGCCAACGGCCACAGTTCCCTCCCCTCCGCTGCCTTTGCGGTCGAAACGGACATGCCAATGGACTGGACCTGGATCTACGCCGGTTTCGGAGTCTTCCTGCTGGTCCTGGTCGGATTCATCCTCATCCAGATGATCCGGAAGCGCCGCCGCGAATCCGGGAGCTATCACCCGCGCTACGGGTATTGAGATTCCGCCAAAACGAACCAACAGGTTACGTTTTGCGAACAGACCTGTTCGATCGAAAAGATCCCGCTATTTTTTCGGAATCCGGTTGAGGGTGTAGTAGGCGTTCGGGTGATCCAGCGGAATTCCGTCAGCCGATTTCAAGCCACTGGTTCGCAATTCATGGACATACAACTCACGCAGATTTTCCACCTTCAACCGGACCGTTTTTCCATCGTCTGAAATCCCGGAAACCTGGATCGAATGCGGCTTCGTTTCGATTTCCCCGGACCCGTATGCGGAAGAATACAGATACGTGTAGCTGCTCATCTCCAGCACGCCCGTCTCCCGAATCGATTCCGGATCAACGGGTTGCGTGAATTCCAGCTCAAACCCGTCCGGGCGGGCCCGCATTTCGCGGATGGCGAACGGCGCGGTGTCTGTCGAAAACCGGACGCGCTGCAATCCGTAGGATCGGTTCCCGAGGGAGGACCATCCCCGGTTCGTCATACCGACGATAAGCGACCCGTCCGTAGCAAACTTGAGGCGAAAAACCGCGGAGGGGAAGCCGTCGAGAAACGGGAAGCATGCTCCCTGGTATTCGCCGCCGACTTTTTCGAGAAACACCCGGCTGATGCTGGCGTTTGTGAATTCGCCGACAAGGAATTGACCATCAAACGGCCCGAATTTTCCATCCTGGTCAATCAGTTCGATGTCAGTCGCGCTACGCCCCATCTTGTTGTAGGGCAGCCAAACGGCCGGCGGAACAAACTCAGGCGTGCTCCGCAGGGCTTCCGGATACGGGACATTCGCGGGCGGGGGCGATTTCATTTTCACGGGGGATCCGGGTAGTTTTTGCGTCTCGAGCGCTTCCTGGTTCCCGTAAAACACGCCTTTCCGAAGGTGGTAAATCGGCGTGGCCGGGATCCACGTTCCCTGCTGATCGCTGAAAAACATGTCGCCCGCTGCGTTTGCTCCGAGACCGCTGGGAGAGCGCGTTCCCATGGCGACCGGCTCAAACCCGCCTTTTCCATCGAGTGTGACGCACCAGCCCCTCCAGCCGACCTGGTTGTTCGCGAG
>JABDJT010000042.1 GCA_013003335.1 Verrucomicrobiales bacterium
GGCCGGGGACGTGTTTCGGGGGCTTCATGGGGAAAAGATTTCAGTTTTCGGTCGCGAGTTTTCAGTCCAATCTGAATCGAATTAGTCGCGCGTGCATAGTGTAACCTGAAACTCTCAAATGTCTTTCCTCACCAACGTCCAACTTGTGACGCCCCATCAGCCGGTCCGTTCGGTATCGATCGAAATGACGGATGCCGGGAAAATCGGGCGGATTCTCGAACGCGATGCCGATTTGCCGAAGGGCGCGGAAGTCGCTCTCGACGGGGGCGGAGAACTTCACGCCTTTGCCGGTTTCATCGACATCCACACCCACGGCGCCAACGGCTGCGACCTTTCCTACGCCACGGAAGAAGCGGTCCGGACAATCGCCGAGGCCAAGTTGAAGGAAGGAGTCACAACATTTCTGCCCACCACTTGGACCGAGACAGTTGAAATGAAAATCGCAATGGCAGAAGCGGCCGCCGCCTACCGGGAGCGCGAGGATTTCGCCCGGGCGCCGTTTTTGCACGTCGAAGGGCCGTATTTGAATCCGGAGCAAGCCGGGGCGCAGGATCCGAAAAAAATGCGGGCACCGGATGTCGCCGAAATTGAAAATCTCGCCTCCATCTGCCCGATCGGCCTGATTTCTATCGCCATCGAGTTGGAAGGTGCGCTCGATTTCATCCGGGCCATGCGGGGAATAGGGATCCGGACATCCGCCGCCCACAGCGCTGCCACGATTGCTGACTTCCGCAATGCCCAGGCCGCGGGACTGGAGCACCTGACACATTTCTGCAATCAAATGTCGCGGCTGCATCACCGGGAGATCGGCCTGGTCGGAGCAGGACTGCTCGACGATCACGTCATGATTGAAGTGATCTGCGACACGATCCACTTGTCCCCGGAAATGCTCGAACTGGTCTTCAAATTGAAATCGCTCGATCAACTCATGATCATTACCGACTCGATCGCCGCTTCGCACCTCGGCGATGGCGAATACCCGCTTGGCGACACGAAGATTATTGTGAAAGACAACGCCGCCCGGATTCCGGCCGGGAATCTCGCCGGATCGATTTTGAAATACAACGACGGCGTCCGGCACATCGCGGGAATCACCGGGTTGCCGCTCGACCGGCTTTCGAAAACGACGGCGGCCAACCAGGCACGCAGTCTCGGGTTGGTTGATCGCGGGACGATTCAACAGGGTCTGTTTGCCGATTTAACTCTGTTGGATCGAAAATTTGAGGTGCAGGCCGTCTTCGTCGGCGGTGTGCGAAAAGTATAATTTCCAACCCCCTCAATCGGCCGGATCGGCGGCATCGCCCGGGACGATGATCTGAATTTCCCCAGTTTGTCCGCCAGCTCTCAAATCTGCGCTGGTTGGCATGATTCGCCCCATCGCCCACATCACTCCGATGGTGGTGAGGTAAAAAACGGCGCGGCTGACCCACCGCTGCTGCCAAGTCATTGAAAAGGTTCGCACGCGGGGATTAGAACCGATTTTCAGGTAAAAGACCAGTAATTTTTCTCAAAACAGCAAGTTATTCTCAAAATTAAGAACCAAGAGTGCGAAATTATGGAAATCACTTTCTCCCTTGCGCAAAACACGAGTTGGTTTTTATTTCCGCTCGCTGATTCTCAGCGATCCCCGTGCGTGATTAGCTCAGCGGTAGAGCACCACCTTGACATGGTGGGGGTCACTGGTTCAAACCCAGTATCACGCACCATTTTTCTCTCATGACCAGTGGCAACCAGGTCACGCTCGCAGTCCTCAACCCGAATGGCCGCGATCCGTTTGTAGACTATTCCGACGGCCCCGGAGAACATTGTCCGGGGGTTCATCCGCCGGTGAATTTTCACGCGTACGCTGCCGCCACGAACGGTGCATTTTACGATTCGGTCGAGGCCGTACTGGCCGACCGCGAGCGGTTTGATGCCGTGCTGGTTTTGATTCGCCGCCGCTGCTGGATCACCCTGAAAGCCGTTCAAAAACTGAAGGCGGAAGGGCTCACCGTGCTGGTTGCGTGGAAAGAATGTGGACCATTCCAGATTTCGGAGCAGCTGGAAACGACGAAAGCACTGCAGGCCTATGCCGAAATCCTTGTGCTGGCGGACGGGATCCTGTCGCCGACGAAAGTGACTCCGCCCCGCTGGGGTTGGATACCGTCCGAAGAATTCTGGCGGAAGGTTCGGTTTGTCCCCACCCCCTACCCGCTGGAGTTCAAGGCCTGGGATTTTTCCGTTCCGATCGAAAAGCGGGAGGGAATCCTTGTCGGTACGCGCGAGTTCTTCAAGCCGACGCGAAACCATCTCCGCACGCTCGCACGTAGCGCCACGCTTGCGGCGCAGTTGAAACTGCCCGTCACCGTGATCAACGGAGACAAGACCCGCGGCCGGAAAATGCTGCACAATCTCGAAGCAAGCTTTCCGGAGGGGAGCTTGCGAATCATCGAGGGGCGCCGGCCCTATGATGAATTTTTGCGGCTGGTTTCCTCTCACCGACTCGTGTTTCAGCTCGATCGGAGCGCGGTGCCGGGCCAGATCGCGGGCGATGCCTTGCTGGGACGGACGCTTTGTGCCGGCGGAAATTCTTCGATCGAGGAAGAAGCCTTTCCCGATTTCTGCGATGGCCGGACGAAAGATCTGGAGGCCGTTTACGAAAAAGTCGCCCGGGTTTTGACGGACGAAGACGAGTATAAAAAGGCCGTGACCGAATCGCAAGAGTTGGGGCGGGAGCGTGTGAGCTTTGGCGCCGTTGCGGGCCAGTTGGCGCGGTTTCTCGTGGATCTGAAAGCGGTCTAGCTGGCACGGCCAGCGCAGGACGTCATCTGAAGTTCTCAACTTCCGGGGCAAAGCGAGCTTGCTCGCGATCTGAGCACGGCCGGGACGGCCAGCGCAGGACGCCATCTGAAGTCCTCTAAAACCCGTGGCGCCACAGGTAGTCGAGGCCGTAGGCCGGGTAATACGACTGCACGATCGCGGCGACGAGAAAGAAATCGACGATGAGGTGAACGATCAGCACCCACAACAGACTCTCGGATTTTTCGAACATGCTACCCTGGGTCCAGGCGAAAATCAGGATGATCACCGGGCCGATGCCGATAAACGCCATGTCATTCAGCACGGAAGTATATACGACAGCCTGCACGAGATTTGCGACGGGAAACGAAAAGCTGCGGCGTAAGATCGCAAAAACCGTATTGATAAAAAACAACTCGTCCCAGATTCCGACCATGTTAATGCCGATGAACAGGCGCTTGATTTCGCCGTCGTCCGGTTCCGGCGGCAGCGTCCACTGCGCAAACTGCTCCGGCGTCGCCAACCAGTAAAATTTCAGGACGGCCCACGAGAGCGGGATGCTGAGGATTGTGTAAAAAATGTCCGCTTTTCGCCATTTTTTGGGCCAGAACCGGTATCGGATTGTGCCCGAATCCCATTTTCCGAGAATGATCGCGGGCAGCAAGATTACCAAGGTGAACGGAATGCCGACTCGGAGAAAATTCGCATTCGAGGTGGAAGAATTGATGTCGGCCGCGCCCAAAATCGCGATGCAGCCGAGCAACACACCGATTCGCAGACGCAATTTTCTGTCCGAATCCCGGGCCAGTAAAATCAGGCAGGCAATCCAGGCAGCGCCCCCGGCAAAGTGCCAGTGAAGCGGAATCAGGCAGACGGTGGCGATGGCAAAAAGCGTCAGCAGCGCGATTCGCGGTCCGGTCAACGGCAGACAATCGGAATCGCTCACAACTGATCGGGAATGGGTTCGAATGCCCCGCTTCCGGCCGCGGCGGCCAGGGCTCCGGCGAAAAAGAGGAAGAAAAGTACGATTCCGACGATGTAGAGAATCATGAAAATCAGCACGATGATACCGCTGATTTTAAAATACCGGCCGACCTCATACAGGCACTGCTCGAGCGATTCCTTCGTGCCGGTTTGTTCTGCCATAACTGCGCTGTTTGCTGCTTTGAACAAAATAACTCCGAGCCAGATATTCAACAATCCGATCGGGATCGTCAGGGCACCTCCGATGAACATCATGACACCGACAAATTTGATCCAGCCCTTGTTCGCCGAGATGTAGCTGGCCAGATCGCGGACCAGTTCGCGCAGGTCTTCATTCAGCCTCTTTGGGGCAGCGGTGCGGGCAGCCACCGTTTCAGCGAGTTGCTGCTGATCCGGGAACCAGTTTGGGAAAATGCGCTCCGCCGGCTGCCAGTCCTGACCGAGCGACTGGTTCCAGACCAGCGTGTTTGGCTGAACCCGACCTTCGGTCACCAGGGCCTGGAGGTAGTTTTCGTCGAACGGAATTTGCTGCCGGTTGGCATCGAGATAAAACCATTGCATAACTCCAGCACGATGCGGAACGGGCGCACCGAATCAAGCGGCGATTTTCGATCCAACAGGGTTCATTCGCCAATCGTACCCTGTTGGTTCGTTTTTCCCTTTTTCCCCATCCCCAGCAGCGGCCACAGAAAAACGAGCGACAGGGCGATGAATCCTACGCTCACGAACATTAGAATTTTGATCGAAAAGTAATCCGCGATGTAAAAGCCGAGAAACGGGGCCAGCAGGGCGCGGGAACCGGTCAAAAAGGTGTGAACGGACATGTATTCGCCGACGTGTTCCTGCTTGGCGAGCTTGGTGACCCACAAATTCCATAGGATCTCCCCGCCTCCGCGGGCGAGGCCCAGCAGGATCGAGCCTGTGATGATCAAGCTGACCATCGGCGTCGAATAATACAAAATCACTGCGGTGAGAAACATCAGGTTCACCGCGACCCGGAGCCGGAAAAAATTTACGTGATCGAACAGCCAGCCCCAGAAAAACGAACTGAGCAGCCGGGCTGCGGACGGGATGATCCCGGTGATCAGCGAAATCGTCGCCACATCGAGCAGGATGCCGTGTTTTTCATTCGCGAGAAAATCGACGCGCAATGCGCTTGCGGGCAGGAAGCCGAGGCCCATTGCCATCGCGGCGCAGATCACAAGGAGGAAAACACGGTCTTCTTTCAGCCAGCGCATCGAGTGAAAAATCGGTGGCCGTTCGGTTGTTTTCTCAACTTTCGGGCTCGGCAACAGCCAAAAACAGACTGCCGAAACCGCCGCCGCGCCGGTGAACAGCAGCAGCAGGCCTGTGAAATTTTCGAAATCCGCTTCGAGCCATTTTCCGCCGACATAGCTGATCACCATCGCCGTCACGGCACGGACGACCATGGTCACCGAAAACAATCGTCCCAGGCGGGAATCGGGGAAATTGTGACGCAGCATCTGGGTTTGCAGCGGCATCGGCAGGGCCATGAAGAGAAAACCGAGGGACATTCCGACGATGAACCCGGTTTCCGAGTGCCGGGCCGAAAGAGCGGAAAACGCGAACGCGATCGCACCCAGCACACCGATGATCCCGGCGGCGTGATTCAGCTTCAGCGAAAACCGTCGCACAAGCGGCATGATGAAGAGGCTGCCGATCAGCCCGACGGCCTGCCCCGCGAGGATAATCGATTTTTCGCCCGGGCCGGAGTCGAACTGTTTCACAGCGATCAGGATCGCGAATGTGATGAACGCCGTCTCCTGAATCCCGACCGCGACCGACCGGACCGATTCGAGCAAAAACGTCCGGCGGACGATTTCGGGATGGGGATCAGCGGGAGGCGGAGGCATGCGGCGCCGCGAAAGACGGCGACGGTGGACAGAGGCGCAATTTGAAAATCGCGGGGGCGAATGCGTTTAGTTGCCGCCTTTGGAAGCGGCATCCGGATTTACCGGTGGCAGCTGCTGCGCACCGGGAGCAGCTTCCGGTGCCGGCTCGGGCTCTACCGGCGGGGCTTCAGCAGCTTTTTTCTTCGCGATCAAATCCTCCCACTCGTGAAGATTGTAGCCCTCTCCGAGGCCGCCGATGGCCCCGAGCAACTCGGAAACACGGGCGTGCCAGGCTTCCAAATCGGGCGGGGAATTGGTTTTGGCGCGGGAATTGGGGAAAACGAGATAGGTCACGTGCAGATCGCTGACGGGTCGGGAATACGGCGAGGCTTCCTCGTTTAATTCTTTCGCGATCCGCAGCGAAGCTTCCCCGATTTTGTAGGCCGGGCCGGCATCACCGGCGATGGCGGGGTAAATCTTGTTTTCGTAAATCACGGCGGCGAAATCACCGATTAGCGGACCGAATTGGGTTTCGTCGCGGCGACCGAGAAACGAAAGCGGGATCACGATGAACGGGTCGGCTTCGGCGATGAGGAAGCTGCGGGATTTCATTTCCGCGACCCCGGTTTTGAGACGGTCAATTTCAGCCCGGAGAAACCGGTTTCGCTCAATCGACAGGCCGGTGATGGCGAATTCCTCCTCGTACCTTTTCAGGTCGGCCGACCACTGTCCGAGCAGCGGGTTTGGCGTGTCAGTCGTCTTTCGCCAGGCGTAGCTCGTGAAGGGCTGGTAGTGGGTCGACATCGAAATGTAGTCATCGAGTTCCGGCCAGCGGTCGCCGTCTGAGCCGTCGGTGACGACGTCCATCTCGCCCTGGATCAGGAGCGTTTTTTGCTTCGTTTCGGGGTGGATCAGTTCCAGGACCGTTTCGCAGTCATACAAATTATGTCGCGACAAAATGCGGTCGAGCCGCGTGGCGTTTTGCTGGATGAACCGCGTTTTCAACTCATAGAGGTGGTGGTAAAACGGCGAGACGGTCGACTTTTCCACCATCTTTTCGAGGTCGGGCAGCATTTTGGGCAAGTGAGAATTGAGCTTCGCCAGTTCGTCGATGTTTTCGTTCGGCTTCGGTATCGTGAGATTGATCGAGAGGTCGATCGAATAGGAGTCCGGATCTTTTCGCTCGGTGGCGGCGCGTTTTCCCTGCTCGGTATTGACGGTCGAATTCACCCGGATCTTGTTCCAGAGCTGGGCCGTGTCGGCTTTCTTCCAGCCGACGTAACCGCTCGGCATCGGGGCCTCTTTTTCCACGATTTTTTCGACGATCTTCGGGACCTCGACTTCCTTGATCACCTCTTTTTCGACAATCACCTCCCGCGGTTCCAACCCGAGAAAGTCGGCGATTTTCACCTTCAGGCGGACGCCGCGATCCGTCTGGCCAAGCAGCAGGCCCATCAAGACCACAAACATCGCGCCGCAGGCGAATGACAAAAGAAGGAGCACGGGACAACCGCAGCCGCGCATTTTACGGTCGGGGTCATTGGAGTCCGCGTCGGGTTTGTCCTCGGAAAAATCGCTTTTTTTGCCAGCCATTGTCAGGAGAAGAGAGGTCCCAGACTCTAATTGGCCAATTTCCTTCTGTCGATTTTTTTGGCAAAGTTCCCGGAATGACCGTCAACCAACTTTCCGAGCAGGCTCCGTTCACCACCGCGGACGGATCGACCATTCGCAGCATTCTTGATCGCACGAATGCCCCGGTCGAACAGCAAAGCCTGGCCGAGGCGAGTCTCCCACCGGGCGGCGCGACGGAACGCCATTACCACAAGATTTCGGAGGAAATCTATTTCATTCTCG
>JABDJT010000045.1 GCA_013003335.1 Verrucomicrobiales bacterium
CTGTTTCCCGGCCGGGAAAACGGCGGACTCCTCCCGCAATTTTCGACCGGAGAACTTGCCTCGAAATTGCCGGCCGCCCGGAAAAGCGGGGGATTTATCGCAGCCTGCTCAATTCCCGGAGACCACAATGCCGGCGTCTATTTCCTGTCCCGCGCGTCGTTTGATTCCGCTGTGACGCCGGCGTCCGCCCTCGATTCGCTGGTCACGCCCATCTGCGGGGAAGGCGTCGCGGAACGGCTCGCCACCGGCTTTGCCGCAATTGGCGAGGTCAGCGATTTGATCGGAAAAGAGGACGCTGATTTCGCGATGCCCGATCCAAAACTGTTCATGGAACACTACGAATCCGGAAAACCGGTTCCGGAGTGGTGGGCAACAGCAAAAGAACATTTCGGCACAGCCACCAACGAGATGTATCGCGGAAACACCCGCGCCCGCGAAGGTGCCCGGCCGTTCATCCTCTACCACGCCAAGCGCTTTTTCTTCTCGATCCACTACATGACCGCCGTCGAGCACGCCCGGCTCGCCGGAGTTGCCAGGGAGGAAAAAGACAACGAAGCCTGGGTCGAAAATCTCGAGCTGGCCATCGAAGCCATGCACAACGCCCTGGGAATCTACGCCGAAGTCGTCAGGGATCCGAGCGATCAGGGGGTGATTGCGGTGCTGAACGAGTATGCCTACCGGCCGCTGCTGAAGGCACTGGATGAGACGCCGTTGCCGTAGTTTCGGCTCGAGCATCAGACTTATTGTTTCCGCCGCCGCCACCAGACAAACGGCACCGAAACCAGGTACATCGTGATCCCGTAGACGGCTGCAGGCACAGTGGTCGGTGGAAGGGTCTCTGTTTCGGACGCAGCGATCAACGCGCCGACGGCGATGGCGAGGGTGCCGTTCTGGATGCCGGATTCGATGGCGATGGTGGTGGAGTCTTTCGGGTCGAGCCGGATGATTTTGGCAGTCGCCAAACCGAGAGCGAGGAGGATGACGTTCAACAGGATGAGAGCCGGGCCGAGATTGGGGAGATTGCTGGAAAAGACTTCCCAGTTCTTCGCGAGAGCGGCGACGATCAGGAATACGAAGAGAACCAGGGCAGTTCTTGATACGCCCTTGGCGATTATCCCGACCAGCTGAGGAACGTTCCTGGTCAGCAGCATACCGAGGCCGACGGGGACGGCGGTGATGAGAAACATCTGGATGCCGAGCCGGGTGACATTGACCTCGGGGCCGTCGACGCCCATGAAATGGCGGACGCTGAGGGCGACCAGCAGGGGCACGGTGACGATGGAGACGAGACTGACGATCGCTGTCATTGAGATCGAGAGCGGCGTGTTGCCGTTGGCGAGCCGGGTGAGGACATTGGAAGTGACCCCGCCCGGGCACAGCGACAGGATCATGATGCCGACGGCGAGCTCCGGCGCCGGCTTGAAAAGCAGGATGATCCCGAAGGCGACGAGCGGCAGCAGCACCAGTTGATTCAACAGGCCCATCGTGAAGGCCCGGGGAAACTGGATCACCCGCGAAAAATCTTTCCCCCGCAGGCCGAGCCCCAGCGAGAACATGATGAAAGCGAGGATGAGGGGGAGCAGGACTTTGACGATCATGGGCGAAAGTGGAAGACGAACTGAAGGGACTTGCGCCCGCGATCAAATCCGAAAACCGCGTTTCGGACAACTGTGTATTTGCGAGCCGGTTCCGAGACCAAAACGATTCAACAGGGATGGTTCGTCGAACAGACCCTATTCGATCGGAAATCGGAAAAAAGTGGACATTTTTTTTCGAAAGGATACTCTCACGCCGAATTGGAAATGACGGACTTTTTTGATTTGGGTAGACGGATTGCGGTGGTTTGTGCATCGATTTCTTTCCTGGGCGGCATTTCGGCGCGGGCGCAGGTCAATCCGACGGTGAAAGCATTGATGCCGCTTCTGAGGCCGGCGAAGGCCTCCAAAGAGGCGAAACCGGGTGACATGAAGGAGGCTCAGGCGCGCATGATCCGCGTCCTCGAGTTCATGGAACGGGTCGAGGGAAAAAACGGCATGAGCTCGACGGATATCCTGACGAACGCGTTCTACATTTACGGGCGGGACCGGTTCAGTGGTCATCGCCGCATGCTGACCGAGGGTTCGATTATTCGGTGCTGGGAAAAAGCCCGGGAGCTGGGACTTTTTGATAAGAACGACAAGTTCGGCCTGACCATTCGCCAGGGATCAGACCGGGGGAAGAAGGCGATGTTCGAATACATCATTCCTCCAGAGGTGAATGCGAGTTTTACGACGGACCTGTCAAATCTGCGGCTGGTGACGCCGGGCGAAAAGCGGAAGAAGGGCGCTGAACTGACCGATCGGGAAAAAGGTTTCCTGGAGAATCTCTCCTGGATCGAACAGGAGGTCGTGGAAGGTCGGGAAGATGACATGGGGAGGACGCCGGTTGAGAACCTGGCCCTCTGGAAGGCGGAGGTGGAGAAGACCGGCGAAGCTTTCAAGAACGAACCGCCCCTGCTTCGGATGGGTGGCAAGATGATGGCCAACCCGAGTTCACTGACCCTGAACCGGTGGAAGGTCAATTTCGAGGTGAGCAATCTTTCGCGGCATCCAGTCCAACTCACCGTCGAGACCTATGTCTACGGGATGAGTAAGACCGGCGGGAAAATTTTTCTCCTGCACAAAGGGAAAAGGAATCTTCAACTGCGGGCGACTCACAGTCACGATTTCGATGTCTGGACGGATGCCCGGATTGGAGCCGTGGATTTCCGGGGCTGGGTGATCCAGGTCCGGCAGAACGGGAAGCTGATCGAATCACGCGAATCGATCGCCGGGATGGAAGATTTGCTGATCGGAAATCATCCGCGGATGGGGCAGACCGGGAAAAAGCGGCGAAGGAGCAGGTCGAAGAAGTAATTCGAGCGGGTACGCAGATTATTGGGTGGCGTTCTCGAACCACACGATGTTCCGGCTGAAGTGACCCGCGATCAGGACATCGAGGTCGCCATCGCCATCCATATCCACCAGCCGCGTGTCGTAGGAACTCTGGTCTTCGCCGATGATGTGCTTTTTGAAGCCGCCTTTTCCGTCGTTTTCATACCAGGCCGCGGTCCCGTCGATGAGGCAGCCGCAGGTCGCAAGGTCGGGATCGCCGTCCCGGTCAATATCGCCGATCGCGAGGCTGTGCGGGCTGGCGATTTCAAGATCGATTTCGATCAGCGGGAAGTCAGGACCGCGAAACCAAAGCACACCGTGGCCATGGCCGCGGGTCGCCGCGAAATCCACGACGCCGTCGGCGTTTAGGTCATGGGGAATGATGTTCGTCGCGCCGACCTGGCCATCAGCGAGCAGGTGTTTTTTCCAGGGAAGTTTTCCGCCGGCCGGCTGCTCCCACCAGGCAAACCATTCGCCGCCGGGGAACTTCTCGCCGCCCTTGGCCGCGCAGGAAACATCCGGCCGGCCATCGCCGTTCACATCGCCGAACCCGGTGTAGTGCGAGCCGCCGGGGGCATCGCCATCAGCAAAAATGTGGCGCTCCCAGTTCGGGGCGGTTTTCCACTGCTTCGGAATCTTCTGCCAGGTCAGGGAGTTGGGGAAATCAGTTCCCTGGGTGCGACCGGAGTTCGCGATGAGATCGTCTTTTCCGTCGCCATCGACGTCCCCGGTAATGAGACAATGCGTGCCGAGAATGTCATCGTCCACCGTGCGAAACGTCCACGCTCCCGAAAAAGGATCCTCCGCCGGGCATTCCAGCCAGAACACGGTGCTGTTGGACCCGATGAAATCGACGTGGCCGTCCCCGTTCACATCCATCGGGCAGCAGTGAATGCAGGCCCCGCCGATTCGACGCTGCGAATCCTTTGGTCCGAACCGGTGGACGATCACGTTTCGTTTCCAGTCCGGCCCCGCGATTAGATGCACCTTGCCCGCAAACGCCGCCATCACGTCGATGTGACCATCTCCGTCCCAGTCGTTTGCGATCACTCCGTTGATGTTGCCGGTCGCCGGGCTGGCGGGAACGATGACGTGTTTTTTCCAGTTGGCTTGTTCCTGGCCGAAAACGGGCAGCGGAAAGAGCAGGGGAAACGCGAGAATAAAAAGGAAACCGGGGATTTTCATCGGTGAAATTTTAGGCCGAAAACCATCGTCCTGTCGACCGATCAAGGTCGAATCCAGCGTGCGATTTGCACGTTTTTCCGCTCAGGCTGCATAGAATTACCCAAAAGACAATTATCCCGATCGTTCTCCATGCCCCGTCCTGATTGGTTTCAGCGGTTTCGCAGGATCGGGCACAGATGCTGCGCCCTGCTACGCAATGACAAACGATTCTTATCCAAGCCTTGGGGCTGTATTGAAAAAAGACGAAGGTGCCACGGAGTTTTCCGTCTGGGCGCCTCATGCGGATGCCGTATTTGTGGCAGGAAATTTCAACGACTGGAAGACGGAGGACGTCGAACTCGACCGGGGTGACGATGATCGCTGGCGGGGCAAAGTCGAAAAGGTCCAGCCGGGCACGGAGTACAAATTTGTAATCAAGAACGGCGACCAGGTGCTCTGGAAAAATGATCCGTCAGCCCGGGCAATGACGAACTCGGCCGGGAACAGCGTCGTGGTCGATGATTCCGCCTTCGATTGGGGGAACGACGCCGAATTTCAATTGCCGCCGTGGAATGAACTGGTGATTTACGAGATGCACATCGGCACCTTTCACCGGAACGGAAACGGCGATCAGGTCGGAACATTCGACGACGCGCTCGAACGGCTCGACCACATCAAGAGCCTCGGTGTGAACTGCATCGAGATCATGCCCGTGGCGGAATTTGCCGGCGGCCAGTCGTGGGGATACAACCCGGCATTCCCGTTCGCGATCGAATCCGACTACGGCGGAGTCGACGGGCTGAAGAAATTTGTGAAAACCTGTCACGAGAACGGAATCGCGGTACTGATCGACGTGGTCTACAACCACTTCGGCCCGAGCGATCTGGATCTCTGGCAGTTCGATGGCTGGAGCGAGAACGGGAAAGGTGGAATTTATTTTTACAATGACTGGCGTGCGGAAACTCCCTGGGGTGATACGAGACCTGATTACGGGCGTCAGGAAGTGCGGCAATACATCCGCGACAATGCACTGATGTGGCTCGACGCCTTTCACGCTGACGGACTGCGGTTTGACATGACTTTTTATATGCGCTCGGTCAATGACGGCGCTGACATCCCGGAAGGCTGGTCGCTCGCTCAATGGATTAATCACGATATCAACGAGCAGTTCCCGGGCACCTTGACGATCGCAGAGGACCTTCGATCCAATGAATGGATCACGAAGACAACCGGGGAAGGCGGGGCCGGTTTCGGCAGCCAGTGGGACGAGC
>JABDJT010000067.1 GCA_013003335.1 Verrucomicrobiales bacterium
CTCGGAAAACCGGCTGACCTCGCGGAGGCTGGCGAAATGATCCGCGCGCTGAACGGCCGGACGCACCAGGTTTTCACTGCCGTTTGCATCCAGCAGAAAGCGGAAATTCGGGAGGTGGAACTGGGAGTCACAACCGACGTAACATTCAAAAGCCTCTCGGATGCCGGGTTGGACGAATATCACTCGATGATTGAGCCACTCGACAAGGCCGGGGCATACGCGGCCCAGGATCATGGCGAGCGGATCATCGAATCGATCGACGGATCGCGTACAAATGTCGTTGGATTGCCGATGGACGAGGTGATTGTAACCTTGCGGGACGGCTTTCGTCTGACTCCCAAAACCGGATCATGAAACATCTTCGAATTTCACTTTCACTTTTCCTTCTTTTCGCAGCCGTGCCGTTTGCAGCGGCGCAGAAGAAACAAACGTTTGCCTATGCGGATGGCGGGGAGCGGCAAAATCTGGACGTGTATGGCCAAAAAGCGGATGCGAAGGCTCCCGTGCTGATTTTCGTCCACGGCGGAGGCTGGACGCTGGGGCGGAAGGATCAGTATGGATACCTCGGCAAAACATTTCAGAACAAGGGTTGTGTCGTGGTTGCGATTAATTACCGGCTCCACCCGCAGGTCGTTTTTCCCGCCTATCCGAAAGATGCCGCCGCTGCCGTGAAATGGGTGGTCGAAAATATCACCGAACACGGCGGCGACCCGTCGAACCTCTATTTGATGGGGCATTCCGCCGGGGCGCACTCCGTTGCCCTGCTCGGGATTGATCCCTCCTATCTCGAAGAAGTCGGAGTCGAACGGCCAGCGATCAAGGCGGTCATCCCGATTTCCGGCCCGCTGACGATGGAACCGTCCAAGGTCCGTCCGATCCGTCCGATTTTCGGTGAAGTGGAAGATGATTTGGTTGTACCGGCACGGCGGATCACTTCTGAAACCGTCAAAGAGGCACCTCCATTTCTCCTGCTGCACGGAAACCGCGACCCGCTCGTGGGTGTTGATCAATCAGCGGATTTCGAGAAGCAACTCACTGAGGCTGGAGGCAGGGCCAAGGGGATTTATTACGAAAAACACGATCACATCACGATCATCGGGGCCTTTGCCGAACGCTGGGAAACGCAGGGGAAAGTGATCGGGCCGGTCATTGATTTGATCGAAGCCGGTGGCGAAGTGGAAAAAGTCGAGTCGCCCCTCGATTGAGTAATGCCGTGAAAAAACCGTGTCGGACAAGCCATCCGCGCGTACAATTCCTCGTCATGAAACCTGTGCTCGCCGCGATTTGCCTCCTCTGCGCCACCACCTTTTTCACGTTCGCCCAGGAACCCGAGCGGAAAGTTCCGCAAGATCCCAACGCCGCGGGTGAGGGAGCAAAGATCGAGCCGAAAGAAAAGCCGCGAATCACCAAGATCGGGGATTCGCGCTTCAAGCTGGGAGAGATCGAGTTTGATGCAAAGACGAAGGAAATTTTTATCCCGACCGTCGTGAACAAGCGAGAGGGCGGCCCGATCGAATATTTACTGGTCCACGAGAACGGGAAAATCCACGAGTCGATTCTGGTGACGGATGTATCCCCGCTGCACCTTCAGATCGTGCTGAAACTGCTGAAATACAAAGGTGGATACGGAAACGTGTTTGATCCTCTCCTGCCGGCTGCGGAACAGGTAGGAACCGACCTGAATAACGGCCAGCAACTGGATGTGGTCGCGAAATGGACACCAAAAAGCGAAAGCGGAGACGGTGAGTCCCCCGAACCGGTCACTATGAACCTCTGCACCTGGATTATCGACGGAGCAGACGCCAAACCCATGCCGGTCGAACCCTGGACCTATACCGGATCCGAAGTCCGCCGTGGAAATTACATGGCCGAAGTCGAGGGTTCTCTCATCGCCACCTATCTGGATCCCGTCGCGATTTTCAATATGACCCGCAAGGGTGCCGACCGGGACGACCGCTGGGGTGCCAACGGGGAAGCGATTCCTGAGATTGGCCAGCGAGTTACTGTGATTTTGAAAGCGGCCGGCGGTGCCGGGGCGGAAAAGAAATAGGCCCGGGTTGCCGGGTGAATTGCCCGGATTTTGCTGTCACAAATTACAACATTGGCGGACAATAAGGGTCGAACTTTACATCATGAAACACTGTCAGTTTTTCTTCACAACGATCGCCCTGATTCTCTTCTCCCAGGTTTCCACCGCTCAGGATCGAGTCGCTCCGGGAGATCCAAATGTTTCTCTGATGCTGGAAATCGAGCGGGCCATTGAAAAGGGAGTCGCGTGGCTGGAGTCAAAGCAGGACAAGGAAACGGGAGCCTGGGGGGATACGAATACGCCGGCTTTCACAGCAATCGCAACATCGGCGATCATGGGAAATCCGAAGCGGGAAGAAATGCCGGACTCGGCCAAAAAGGCCTACGATTTTCTTGTTTCAAAGCAGAAAGCCGACGGCGGGATTTACGGCAAAGGACTCGCCACCTATAACACGGCGCTCTCGGTGACAGCGCTTTCGCAGTCGGGCAGAAAGGAACATCTGCCGGTAATCGCGAAAGCACGGCGACTGCTCATCAACCAGCAGCAGGATTTCGATAAGCGGGGCGAAACCGACAACGATTTTGACGGCGGGATCGGCTATGGCGGTACCTATGCCCACTCGGATTTGTCGAATTCGCATCTGGCCATGGAGGCCCTGTATCATTCGAAAAAAGTGCTGGCTGACACGGAATTTGACGAGACTGCCGATTTTGATCTCGATTGGGACGCGGCGATTGAATTCGTGTCCCGTTGCCAGAACACCGAGGAAACCGCCAAAAAGATGGGTGACTGGATGGCAATCCGGGAAGAGGACAAGGGGGGGTTCATTTATTTTCCGGGCGACACGAAATCCGACGAAATTGAGATCAAGGGCGAGGACGGAAAAACCAGGACGGCGCTGCGGAGCTACGGCAGCATGGGATATGCCGGTATGCTGGCCTTCATTTACGCGGACATGGACATCAATGATCCGCGCATCCAGCTCGCTCTGAACTGGCTGCAAAACAACTACACGCTGGAGGAAAACCCGGGGATGGATGCCCAGGGTTTGTTTTATTACTACCACACGATGTCGAAAGCCCTGTCGATCGCGAGGATCAAGGAGCTGAAGATGCCGGACGGCAAGTCAGTCGACTGGAAACGGCAGCTGGCATTGAAAGTGATGGCTCACCAGAAGCCCGAAGGTTACTGGGTGAACACGGAGTCCAATCGCTGGATGGAAGACGATCAGATTCTCGTGACCGCTTACGCGCTGCTCACGCTTGAGCACATCTATCATTCTCTGTAAGCGGAAATCCGATCCAACAGGGTTGGTTTGATAACTGTATTCTGTTGATTCGTTTCGTCGCAATTGCGGTTGCTTTCCGTCTGGACCAAATCGCCGGCCTCCGATGAAAATCGGAAGTGGTATGAATACCCGGTTCCTTCCTTCTTCGGTCTTTTGTGTCGCGACCGTTTTCCTTTCCGCCTTCCTGATTTTCCTGTCTCCGGTTTTGCCGGCGCAGAATTCGGTCGATGCATTCCAATCACACCCCCCGATCCGCCCGCTTCCCCGTCCGAATCCGGATCGCGAGTTTCCGGCGTCAGAATCCGCTCCTGTCTTTTTTGTCGATGGGAAGGCGGGCAACGATGCGACCGGCGACGGCTCGAAAGGAAGACCATGGAAATCGGTACAGCACGGTGT
>JABDJT010000074.1 GCA_013003335.1 Verrucomicrobiales bacterium
TTTTGACGCTCATGTAAACATGAAGTGTCGTCAGGTCTGTTTCGCCCTGGACGCTCCATTCAATTTCGTCATCGGAGATCCTTCGGACGCTGGCTCGAATGGTTGTGCTCATTTGGGAGGCATACCGTCAACGTCCCGGGTTTTCAACAGGAGTGTCAAGGATTCCGGAGCCTGGTGAATGGTTCGCTCTCGACTTCGCGCATTGCCCTGCCACAATTTCCCGCATGAAACGTGTCACCGGAATCGGCGGAATTTTTTTCAAATGCAAGGACCCGGACGCCCTGCGTGACTGGTATGCGAAACATCTCGGAATCCCTGTCGATGAAGGCGGCTACGTCACCTTTGCCTGGGGTGAAGAGAAAGGGCACACGGTGTGGAGTCCGTTCGAAGCAGACACAGATTACTTCGCGCCGTCGAAGCGGGATTTCCTGATCAACTACCGCGTCGAGGACCTCGATGCTGTCCTGCGGGCATTGCGGGACGAGGGAGTAGAGGTGGAAGACAAGACCGAGGACGGAGAATTCGGGAAGTTCGGCTGGTTGATGGATCCGGAGGGGAACAAGATCGAGTTGTGGCAGCCGCCGGAGAATTTTTAGTCGAAACACAAAGGGTTGAACGTTCCGCCGATTTCGCGAAGGTCCGGTGAAACTCATTATGCCCGCCGACCGACGCCCCAATATTCTCTGGTTCTGCACCGATCAACAGCGCTTCGACACGATCGGCGCTCTCGGAAACCCGCACGTCGTCACTCCGACCCTGGACCGCCTGGTTCGGGAAGGGACAGCTTTCACCCACGCCTACTGCCAAAGCCCGATCTGCACGCCGAGCCGGGCAAGCATCATGTCCGGAATGTATCCGAGCCGGGTCCACAACACCCGGAACGGCAACGCGACGTTCCCGGATTCCCCGCCGGTGATCACAAAGCTGATCGCGGACAGCGGCTACGATTGCGGGTTGATCGGGAAATTTCACCTGAGCAGCTCGGGGAAACGGACCGAACCGCGCCTGCCGAACGGCGATGGCTTTCGCTACTGGAAATTCAGCCACGCTCCTCGCGACGACTGGCCCGATGGCGAGCATGACTATGCCGACTGGGTGCGGGAAAACGGAGGCGACCTGAACGCGATGCGGGAAACGGAAGAAAACGTCCCTGCGGAATTTCATCAGACGACCTGGGCGGTGGAACGGGCGAAGGAATTCATCGCAGACGTGGACAACGCGCGCGAGGAGAATCAGCCGTGGTTGCTGAACGTGAACATTTACGATCCCCATCCACCTTTTATTCCGCCGAAAGCCTACGCCGACCAATTCGATCCCGACGACATGCCGGGCCCGTATTTTCGCGAAAGCGATCTCGAAACCCAGACCGGGCTGGCGGAAGCCGATTTCCAGGTGAAAGGCACGCATCCCGACGAACTGAACGCGAAAGATGCCCAGGCGAAATATTACGCCATGATCAAGCTGATCGACGACAAACTGGCCGAGTTGCTGGAGCACGTCGATGAAAACACCATCGTCATTTTCACCTCCGACCACGGCGAAACGCTGGGTGATCATGGTCTGATTTACAAAGGCTGCCGGTTTTACGAAGGTCTCGTCCGCGTCCCGCTGATTTTCTGGCAGCCGGGCCGCGTTCAGGAGGACTTGCAGCGCGATGACCTCGTCGAATTGCTCGATTTATCCGCGACGATCCTCGATCTATCGGGTGGAAAAATGCCAGATTATCATCAGGGAATCAGCTTGTTACCGATTTTACAGGGGGGGAATCCGGAGCAAACCCGCGAATTTGTTCGCTGCGAATATTTCGACGGCCTGGCTCCCTATTTTACGGGCGGTCACGGGGCATTCGCAACGATGCATCGGACCCGAAAACACAAATTGAGCGTGTATCACAGCATCGGAAAAGGCGAGTTGTATGATCTGGAGGCCGACCCGTGGGAACACGAAAACCTGTGGGACAATCCGGCCGCCGCTGACGTGCGGCACCGGCTGGTGGAAGAGAGCTTCAATGCTCATGTGAACCTCACGACAGATGTCGGAAGCGAGCGGATCGCCCCGATGTGATGGAAAAGATTTTCGTCCCCAAATTCCGCCAGAAACCCTTTGCCGGAATCATGGTTTCATCATTTTCCGGGTCGAGTGCCCCAAAAAACACTTTTCAACCCGCCGTTCCGTCCCGAAATTACGCCGATCACTATGTCTTCGCCTTCGAACGGAACCAACGCTTCTCCCGATTCCGGGGAGGAACCGGCCGATTCGAATGAGCATCATGTCGATTTGATGTTGCGGGTGAAAACGGACGGAGACCTGGAGGCGTTCGAAGAATTGGTCGAGATTCACCAGCACGCAGTGATCGGGACGGTGGCGAAAATGCTGGGCAGCCCGAACGAGGCGGAGGACATTGCGCAGATGGTATTTGTCCGCGTCTGGAAATCAGCGCCCCGCTACGAGCCGCAAGCGAAATTCACGACCTGGCTGTTCACCATCACGCGGAACCTGGTTTTCAACGAAGTCCGCCGCCGTCAGCGCAAGCCGTCCGTGTCGCTGGAGGAACGCGAGGACGATTTTCACCTCGCCACGCCGGATCACGCCACGGCTGAGCCGGACGCCAATGCCCTGCAGCATGAACTGGAAAAGAAAGTCGACGAAGCGATTCAATCTTTGCCCGAAAAACAGCGCATGGCCGTGGTTCTGCGACGCTACGAGGACATGCCCTACGAAGAGATCGGAGAGATTTTGAACCTGTCCCTGCCCGCCGTGAAAAGCCTGCTGTTTCGCGCGCGGGCGCAGTTGAAGGAAAAGCTGGCGGGCTATCTCGAAAGTTGATTTTTGTTAACGCGGCGGCGAATTCCGGCATTTGCGGTGTAGATTTCCCGATTCCATGGCCGGATCCGAATCAGAAAAAACCGATCCCGACTCCGAATTTGTCAGCCTGCTGACGGATCACCAGTCGGCCCTGCGGCTTTACGTGGCGTCGCTTTTGCCCGGGGAACCGGCCGCGGCGGACGTGGCGCAGCAGGCCAACGCCACCATTTGGAAAAAGCGGGAGGACTTCGCGATCGGCACGAATTTCAAGGCGTGGATTTTCGCGATCGCCCGTTTCGAAGTGCTGAATTTCCGCAAGAAACAGGCAAAAGATGCCCGCCGGTTGGTGTTCAGCGATGAACTGGAGGAAATCATCGTGGAAGAACTGCCCCGTCTCGCCAACGATCTCGATGATCGCCAGCACGCGTTGCGCGGTTGCCTCGAAAATCTGAAATCCGCCGACCGCGACCTCATTTTGCATCGCTATTTCCGGCGCAAGCCGCTGAAGGAATTTGCCGCCGAATCCGGGCGAACGGTCGGGTCGCTGAAAGTCACCCTGCATCGCATTCGCGGAAAGCTGGCGAACTGCATCGAAGGAAAACTGGCCATGAAAGGAGTGGGCGGATGACAGCGGAGGAACGGGACGAGTTAATCGACGGCCTGCTCGACGGCGAAATTTCCGAGGCGGATTTTCTCCGGCTGGAAGCTGAAATGCACATCGATCCCGAGGTGCGTCAGGCATACTACGAGCGCCTGAAACTGGATACCAACCTGCAGGTCGAGGCGGAATCCCGAGGGGGTGGCAGGCCCGATTCATCGACCGGAGGCCGGGCGATTCGTCGGCGACAGGAATCGCCCGGCTGGCTGGGCTGGGCGTCGGCGGCCGTTTTGGCGGTGCTGGTAGCTTTGCTGGGTTGGAAGGTGAACCGGGACGCCGAAGCTGCGGCAGGCCGCAATGAAGAACCGATCGCAAGTGGATTCGGAGTGGTGGCCGGGCAGTCAGAGGCGGACTGGGATTTGAATCCCGGCGACTTGCTGCCGCAGGGCCCGATCCATTTGAAATCGGGCATCGCACGGCTCGATCTGTTTTCCGGCGTGACTGCCATCATCGAAGGCGAGGCGGAATTCGAGGTCCTCTCGTCCATGGAATTGGCTGTGACGCGGGGGAAAATCCGGCTGAAAGTTCCCAACCTTGCACGTGGTTTCCGGGTGCGTACGGCGGGAGGCGAGGTGGTCGATCCGGGGCCGGAACTGGCTCTGCGGATTTCGCCGGAGCAGACCGACTTGCAGGTGGTGGACGGGCGGACGGAATGGCATCCACTCTCCAATCCAGTCCGCATTTTACTGGACGGGGAAACACTTCGCTGGTCGGTTGCGGAGGGAGAAGTGACCGGGGCCACGGCACTCGTGGGCGACGTAGCCGAATTCGAAAACCGAATGGCTCAGCAGCACGCCGAGCGCAAGGAAGCCTGGGACAAGTTGCGAAATTCCCTCCGTGGCGATCCTGCCCTGTTGGCGTGGTTTTCGATGGACCGGGCCGAAGATCGCACCCTGGCCGATCAATCATCGGCCATGCGCGACGGCACGATCGTCCGCGCCGCTCGTGTGCCCGATCGATGGGGCGCCGAATCCGGAGGCCTGGATTTCAGCCCGACGGGCAGCCGGGTGCGGGTCGAAATTCCCGGCGATCACGAATCTCTGACCTTGATGTGCTGGGCAAAAATCGACAGCCTCGATCGCTGGTACAACTCCCTTTTCCTGACTGACGGGCACGAGCTGCACGAGCCTCACTGGCAGATCATGGACGACGGCCGGATCTTTTTCTCGGTGAAAGCCAACGAAGCGGCCGGTAAGGGCAAGGACAAGCACATCGCGTTTTCCCCGCCGATCTGGACCCCGGCAGAGAGCGGGAAATGGCTGCATATTGCGACAGTGTTCGACGGGAAAGCGAAGACGACAACCCATTACGTGAACGGCGAAGCGATCAGTCGCGATGAGATACTTGGAGATCTGCGCCCTGAAAAAGTCCGGATCGGAGCCGCCTCCATCGGCAACTGGAGTGATCCGCGTCACCGAACCGATCCGCATTTTGCGGTGCGGAACCTGAACGGAACGATCGACGAGTTTGCGATTTTCGCCAGGCCGCTAAACGCGGAAGAAGTGCGGGAGATCGCCGAAAAATCGATGCCGTAGACGGGAAGGGCGGGGAGTTGTTGAACTTCGGGCTTCGGTCTGCGTAAAATGCCGCGTGGCGATTCCCGATTCAACCAATCCCAAAAAGAGCGAAAGCACCGCGATCTGGTTTTTGCGAAAACTGGTCACTACTCCGGCGACCTGGATCGGGTTGCTCACCGGTTCCGCTGCCGGAATTGCTTTGGCGCAAAAGGGGCCGCTTGGAGGCTCGATCGGGTTTGGAATCATTTCTGGCGTGGCCGCAGCGGTAGTCATAGCCGGCCTGACCAGGGCGATCCAACATTCTCACAAAGTCTCCAAAAATCGCGATTTGGTCAATCCGTTGGAACGGGATTTGGTGGGGGAATTGAGGAAAACCGGACTGGAGGAGGACGCACGGCTGCTTGAATCGATGCTGGACGATCGCGATGCGGTGTTGAAACGATGTCAGAACCGGGAGGAGGATCCCGATGCCCGACATACTGCGGAATTGGTGTCATCGATCATCCAGGCGACCTGTCGCCGCGCCGGCGAATTGCAGGACCTGAGCCGCCGGGTGAACGATCCGATTCTGGAAAGCCCGCCGGGAGCGGAGGAATCGATCGAACTGATTCGCGAAGATTTGAAGCGGGCCTATCGAGCTGTCGCGGATGCCCGGAGTCGCCTGCGGCGCGGGAACCGCCTGACGGAACCAGATTTCCTCGCGGACGAAAAGTCGATGGGCAGCCTCGATCTCGACGGTCTGACCAGCCGACTTGAGGAGGAAACCGCCATCTCAAAACGGATCGAAAACCGGATCGTGATGGAGGACTCGCGTGATTCGACGGTCGATTCCTCGGATCCGGAGCGAGAGTCGAACTGAGCAGGGAATTTTATGGAAGAACAGCCACCTCCCTCCTCCGAAGTCCTGAAGCATTCGGCCAAATGGCCGATCAACCTGGGCATCGTGATCGTCATTTTCGGAATTTTCGGCATCCTTGCGGGTGGCGGAAGGATCATGATGGGAATGTTGTATGCCCAGAACATCGAGGCGGTGGAAATGGAAACAGGCGGAGCGCAGTTCGAGGACTTCATGGCTGAATCCCAAAGAGTCTCCTTCATCCAGGGAACCGGAAGTATCATCCTCGCCGTGCTGTTGCTGATTGGCGGGGTTCTGCTGGCGAAAACCTCGCGGATCTCATCGATCTACCTGCAAACGTGGTCCTATTTGAAGATCATCGCCGGAGGCGGACTTTCCTATCTCACCTTTCAACTGACCCGGAAAATGATGTCCCAGGCGATGGTCGAAACCGCAGGAGATGCCCCGGTGAATTCAGCACCGGACTCAATGATCACGCTGGTGACGAGCGTGCAATACGTGATTGGCCTGGCCTGGATCGCCGCGCTGCCAATTTTCCTGCTGATCTGGTTCAATCGCGATAAAATCCGCAGCCAGACGGAAGCCTGGTGACTTTTTCCGGCGCTGGTGGATTTTTTTCCCGATTTTTGTTAACCTTTTGGGTCAAAAGCGGCATTTGCGGGCGGACCTATGAAAAATCGCACTTTCGGACACCTTTTTGCCTCTCTCGCGTCCCTGGCATTGATGGGAACTTTGCAGGCGGAACCACCGAAATATTCGGAAGCCGACGAGCTGTTCACCCTGAAAATTGCGCCGCTGCTGTCCGAGAAATGCAACGGCTGTCACGGTGATGATCCCGAGGACATCGATGGCGATTACAACATGCTGACCCGCGAAGGCCTGCTGGCCGGTGGGGAAACGTTCGGCAAGGACGTCATTGTTCCCGGAAAGGCTGCCGAGAGTTTCATCCTCGAATCCGTGAAATGGGAAGACCCGGATTTCGAAATGCCCCCGAAGGAGAACGACCGATTGACCCAAGAGCAGATCGCCGATTTGGAAAAATGGATCAACGCCGGTGCCCCGTGGCCGGATGAGAAAACCCAGGTAGCGATTCGCGAAGTGGAATCGAAGAAGAAAGTAACGGCCGAAGGGATGATTGTCGAAACCAGCGGCGGCCTGGGAGACGAGTGGACGTATCGTCGTTACAAGCCGGAAGATATCTGGGCGTTTTTGCCGGTGAAGAAACCGGAGGTGCCGGAAAACGAATCCACCAACCCTGTTGATTCGTTCGTGTTCGCAAAATTGGAGGAGGCAGGCTTTGAACTCGGCGCGGAGGCCTCGCCCCGCCATCTTTTGCGCCGCGCCAGCTTTGATCTGACCGGGTTGCCCCCGACGAAGGAGGAAACGGAAGCCTTTTTGAAGGCATGGGAAGTGGATTCGGAGAAGGCGTGGGAAGCGGAAATCGACCGGCTTTTGGCTTCGCCGCATTACGGCGAACGCTGGGCACAGCACTGGCTGGACATCGCCCGTTACGCGGACACCGGCGGTATGTCGAACGACTACGAGCGCTCGAATGCTTGGCGGTATCGGGATTACGTGATTCGTGCTTTTAACGAAGACAAACCGTACGATGAGTTCATCATCGAGCAGCTTGCCGGCGATGAGTTGGCCGAAAAATCGCTGCGGAAACGAATGGGCGGTGATCCGAAAAAGATCAAACCGGCGCGCGTGAACGGCAATTATACGCCGGAAGAAGCGGAACAGATCGTAGCGACCGGGTTTCTCCGCATGGGACCGTGGGACGACGCGATGGTGAAAAAGCCGGAGGCGCGCCAGATTTATCTCGATGACGTGGTGAACTCGGTTGGGCAGACTTTTCTCGCAACCACGATGCGCTGTTTCAAATGTCACGACCACAAATTCGATCCGCTCCCGACGAAGGATTACTACCGGATTTATGCCACCTTCGCCGCGACGCAACATGCGGAGCGGGCCGTGCCATATTTGGAAGAGGAAAACCTCGACGGTTTCGAGGAAGGCAAAGCACATGTTCAGAAGATGTGGGAGTTCGCAAATTTGGAGCAGCACAAGATCCAGACCAAACAGGAAAACGCCGCTAAAAAATGGTATGAGGAAAACGGCCTGGAATACAAAAACGAAGCGGACCGCAAGGA
>JABDJT010000373.1 GCA_013003335.1 Verrucomicrobiales bacterium
CCGTCTGTATTTTGACCTCGTATTGCTCCGGTTTTTCGATGAATTTCAAGGTCCGTTCGGCGTAATTCGTGGCCAGGCGGGGCAGCTTTTTCTGCTCATCCTCGCTCATTTTCAGGATTGCCCGTGCGCGTTCGACCTGCTCGTCAGTCGGCTTGCGGCGGTCGAGCTTGATCTTCCGCTCACGCATATCGAGTTTCGTGTCGTCTCCCGAGAAATTTTCGATATCCCGCATGGCGAAATACGCAGCGTCGGCAGCCTTGCTGGCTACGATTCGGATTTGCTCGAACGGCTCGCGGCGGGGACGGGGATTTGTGAACCGGATATTGTTGATGTCGCCACTGGTGCCATTCGACATCATCGCCATAAATTTTTCGCTCTCGTTCGGGAGACGGACCGGCATCAGGCGGGCAAATTCGCCGAAGTAATCCGCCGAGACCTGGCGGCCGGGCACGTTTCCGACGTAGTGAAGGGCGTAGTTTGCCAGCACGCCGAGGGGGCGTTTTTTCCCGTCACGCAGCATCAGCACGGCGAATTCCGGATCGACCGGGCCGGCCACTTTTTTCAAAACGCCGGGGCTGCGGGACGGGTTCATTTTCACCTGGTCATTCGGATCGCCAAACGGATTCACCGGCATCATTCCTTCGTTCAGGAACCAGCGCCGGTTGTTTACTTCATCCGGCAGCTCCGTTTTCCCGAACCCGACTTCGACCGGTTCCTTCGCCTTCGACGCGTTAATGATTGCCTCGGCAATTCCCTCGACGAGCTGCTCCTGGTAGGCGAGTTCCTCTTTTGAAAGATCGTCGTAGAGCCGGCCGGGAGGCGCGGAATGGGTGTGTGTCGTGGAAATCAGCTGCTTTTTGACGGGGATGCCCGTTTTCTTCCACACGATTTCTTTTGCCTGATCGAGAAGCTTTCGATCGATCAGGCAGTTGTCGACGACGCAGATAGCGACATCGACCTTGTCGGATGAAATGACCATCGCGCGCGCGTAAAGCGGGTCATGCGCCGAGTCGACTTTGTGCGGCGTAAAACTTCCCACCAACCGGACCGGCCAGACCTTCGGAGTGATGTCGACCGCCGAAACGCCCCCGTGCAACTGCGCTTTCGCCTCCGGCAGAAAGGTGAAACAGGCGAGCGGGAGAATCAGCAGCAGGCGAGGAATTTTCATGCCGCAAGCGTATCGAAATTCGTCGGCGTAGGCAACGCGTGGTTGCGTAAACACCGGCCTGTCCCCCCGGGGAGCGAAGCGACGAGGTTCGACAGGAGGCTGAAAAGTTTTGGATAGTGGTTTTCGAAGTTTCTCCCTGATGTACTACGAACCAACAGGGCCAGCTCTCCCCGCCGACCCTGTTGGCTCGATTTTGACCACGTGATCAATGATGATGGTGGTGGCCGCCGTGGCCACCCCACTGAATCTGAAATTGCAACCACGCGGCGTGTTCCGACCCAAAGGAATCGCTGTGGTTGTAGTCGTATTGAAGCCGCGCCTGCACTCGCTGGCCTTTGTCCAGAAACGTCGTTACTGCCGGCGAAATCCGGTGGCGGTCTTCCAATTCCAGTTCGTAAAGGTCAGACACCCAGTCATGACGAATCGATACGGTCGTCGTGTCAGTCAGCCCGTAAAACAGGGCAGTGGAAAATCCGTAATCGTTTGCATTGAAACGATCGCCTTCGTCATCTTCGATCCCGATATGCCGGCCGATGAATTCGGTGCGCAGCATCACAGCCCCGAGGCAGAATTCCGGTCCGTTCCCGTGATCATGGGCTCCCCAGATTTTTTCCACACCGGCTCCATAGGCCCAGGTCTGACGACCGAAACCGTTTTCACCGGTCGCAACCGAAGCGGAAACCGTCGCGGTTTCATCGAACGGAAGAATGAAGCTTGCGTCGGCGGAGGCCACCCAACTCCGGAAATTCGCGTCGTCTGCTTCGAGGTGGTGCTCTTCTTCCTCGTCGTGGTGGCCGTGCTCCTCCTCTTCTTCATGCCCGTGGCCGATTTCGTGATCGTCTTCGTCCTCGTGACCGTGCTCGTCCTCTTCGTCGTGGCCGTGATCGTGAGCATGGGTGCGGACGCCGCCACCGCCGATGGTCAGTTCCCCGGAGTCGTTCGGCAGTTGAATGATGGCTTCACCGCCCTGGGTGATCAATTCGCCTTCGTTGAGCATGCGGCTGTTGATCAGGTTCTGATTGATGAATTCCCACTGGTGGACATGCTTTTCAGCCTGGAAACCGAATGCATTCAGGAACTGACCGCCGCCGATCGCGATCCAATCGTTGAGGTGGTAGTGCAAATAGGCTTCTTCCAGATTCGCTTCCCATTCGTCTTCACCCTGAAAGCCAGCGCCATAAACCGCCCCGGTGATTACATCCTGAAAATTGATGTCGAGGTGGACTTCAATGATCTGAATCCCGACTTCATTTTGCGGATCGTGCTCTGTTGTGGCCAGATCGGTCGCCGCAGTTCCGGGTTCAAGGAGACCTCCAGTCGCGTTCAGAAACAACTCCGGGAAAATGAATCCGCCGATATCGAATCCCTCGCCTGTGAGGTAATTCACCTCGCCGACATTGTATTCGAAGACTTCTTCATCAGCAGCCGGTTCCGCTTCCTGGGCCTGCGTGAGACCGTTAACTGTGAAAGGCAGGATGACGAGAAAAATGGATTTCAGGAGTGGTTTCATGGGGAAAACAGAGTAGTGGTCAATAATTGCAAATTGCTTGCAATTGCAGGTGTTTTCGCTTATTGCAAACAAATTGCAATTAAAAAGTTCAATTTTTTTCTCCCGTCGCATGAAATCATCTCAATTTTTGGCCGTGCTGGCCTGCTCATTTCTCCTGCTGAATTTCGCAACCGCAGCGGAGACGAAATATGTAGGGTCTTTGTCTGGAATCGAATGCACCGCCTGCAAACGCACGATTGCCCAGGCGCTGTCGAAGTTGGATGGAGTTAAAACCATCCGGATCGTCAAGCAGGGAGAGAAAAGTCACCGCCTTGAGGTCATCACGGATGGTTCGCGAAAGCTGACAAAAAGCGATGCTGACAAAGCTCTCGCAAAAGCCGAACACTACAAGATACTGAGTTGGAGGAAGTCCTAATTCCGTCATTTGCCACTCCGCCTGAAAAAATCAAATCGATGAAAAATATCAAATTCACCTTCGGACTGCTGGCGATTGTAACTCTCTGTTTGTCTCAGAGTTGCACGGATGTGGAGACGGCGAACCCGGAAAAATCTCGAGCCATGCCGGTCGTGTTTGTCCCGATTTCGCCCTACGAATTTGTGTTTGAGCGCATCGCCGGAGATCTCGTCGATGTCCGCGTCATCGTCGGTCCGGGCGAAGATCCGCACTCTTATCTTCCCACTCCGAAACAGGTGGTGGAAATCTCCGAAGCGAATCTCCTGTGTGCCGGTGAACTGGGATTCGAAGGGAATTTCTTTATCAAGGAAGGCGATGGAACCAACGGACCGAAACATGTGAACCTGCTCAAAAATCTCGACCTGTTGGAAGGACACTGCGATCACCCGAGCCACCTGACGGAACACAGCGAAGACGGTCACGGACACAGCGAGCATCACGAACATGAGCATAAAGAAGACGGTCATGGTCATGACAAAAAAGGTGAAGATGAACACGACGACCATCACGGTCATCATGATCACGAGGACTTGAATGATCCGCATGTGTGGCTGTCGCCGTCTGCCCTGAAAGTCCAGGCGGATTACATCGCGACCGAGTTGAAAACGCTCCTCCCGGAAGACAAGTCCGCGGAAATCGACGAGAACGTGGCCGCTTTCAAAGCGGAACTGACCGGTCTTCACGAGGAATTGAGTGAAACACTGCGTCCCCACAAAGGGCGAAAATTTTACGTGTATCACGGAGCCTTTGCCTATTTCGCGAAGGACTTCGGACTCGAGCAAATTGCGGTTGAAGACGGAAACAAATCCCCGACCCCGTCGCACGTCGCGACCATGGTTAAACAGGCCAAAGCTGACGGTGTGAAACTTGTCTTCATCCAGCCTCAGTTCAATCAGGCCGGTGCCAAAGCTCTTGCGGAGGCGATCGATGGCCGGGTCGTCACTCTCGATCCGCTGGAAAAAGACATTTTCACCAACCTGCGGAGAATCGCGAAAGCGGTGACCGGTGAAGAGGGGAATTGATTGTGAGCGACGTTCGATTTTCGATCCAACAGGGTTGGTTCGCTGAACAGACCCTGTTGAATCGGAAACGGTAGACTGGCGTCAATACGGGGCCGCTCGCGGTTGAAGCGAAGGGGCGGCCCGTTAGGTTTGGGGTGGATGAAACCGCTTGTCCGCCAACTGCTGGCAATTTCTCTTTTACCGGCTGCGTCTCCCGCTTTTTCCTCGGATGAGGGGCAGGTCTATTTTGAAAAAGACGTGCGCCCGATTTTGAAAGCCCACTGCTTTCACTGCCACGGTGAGGAGGAGGAGAAAAAAGGCGGGCTGGACGTCAGGCTGGCGCGTTTTCTACAAAAGGGCGGGGAGTCCGGACCGGTGATCGTGCCGGGGGACGCAGCAAAGAGTCTCCTGCTGCAAGTTTTGAAGGCAGGCGAGATGCCGAAGGAAAAAGCGAAGCTGCCCGATCACGAAATTGCGACGATCGAAAAATGGATTATTTCAGGCGCAAAAACGGCCCGGCCTGAGCCGGAGGATTTGGGGCCGGAACATTTGTTCACCGAGGAGGAGCGAAAGTGGTGGTCGCTACAGCCCATCGACGCTCCTGCAGTGCCCGACGTGAGCGGGGAATCATGGGTCAAGGGGGACAATCCAATTGATGCTTTCATTGCGGAGAAGCTGAAGGAAAAAGGATTGGAATTTTCGCCACAGGCGGATGCAAAAACCCTGATTCGGCGGGTGACATTTGATTTGATCGGCCTGCCTCCGACGCCGGAGGAAGTGAGGGAATTTCAGGAAGACCCGGATTTCGAAAAACTGGTCGGGCGGCTGCTGGCCACGGAGCATTACGGCGAACGCTGGGCGCGGCACTGGCTTGACGTGGCGGGTTACGCGGATTCAGACGGCTACGCGGACAAGGACATGGAGCGGAAACATGCCTGGCGATATCGGGACTACGTAATTCGCGCGTTCAATTCGGACAAGCCGTTTGACAATTTTGTGCGGGAGCAATTGGCAGGCGACGAGATTGCGATCCTGGAAAAACTGCACGCGAATTCGCCGACGGACACAGAGAAAAAGCGATACGAGGAATTGCTCAGCGCGACCGGATTTCTCCGCATGGCACCGGATGGAACACGTGCCGGGCCGAGCGATGTCACGACGCGGAACGACTGCATCACCGCCACAATCAAGATCGTGAGCACGTCGCTCTACGGCATGACGATTCAGTGCGCGCAGTGTCACGATCACCGTTACGATCCGATTGCGCAGGCCGATTATTACCGATTGCGGGCAATCTTCGAGCCGGGTTTTGACGTGCCGAACTGGCGTCCTCCCCAGAGCCGGCTCGTGTCGCTGCAGACGAAAGTGGAGGCTGCCGAGGCGGCGAAGATTGAGGAGGAAGCGAAGAAGATTGACGCGGAGCGAGTCAAAAAGCAGGAAGAATTCATCACCGACGTGTTGGAAAAATTGTTGGCTGAAATTCCGGACGAGAAGAAGCGGAACGACATGCGGACGGCCTATCGCACGCCGGTGAAGGAGCGGACGGACGAGCAGAAAAAACTGCTCGATACGATACCGAAAATCCGGCAGCTGAACGCCGGGTCGCTTTACCTGTTCGATTCGACCTACAAAACGAAATACGCCGCGAAGCTGAAAGAGATGGCTGCCGAAGCTGCCGAGGTGCGGAAGAAAAAGCCGGAGATTCGCTATGCGCACGCGTTTACTGAAGTCGCGAAGCCAAAGCCGGAAGCCATTCCGGCGACGCATGTCTTTTTCCGGGGCGACTACGAATCACCGAAAGACCCTGTCGAGCCGGGCGATCTGAACGTGCTGGCGGGCTGGCGCAAGACCGAGGTGCCGGCCATCAATCCGGAGATTCCGGGTGAAGGTGGAAAAATCACGTCGACCGGTCGGCGGCTTGCCTTTGCCAAATCGCTGACTGACGGGGAGCATCCGCTGCTCGCGCGGGTGATCGTGAACCGGATCTGGATGCATCATTTCGGGCGTGGGATCGTGAAAACAGCGGGTGATTTCGGCGTGCTCGGCGAGGACCCGAGCCACCCGGAGTTGCTCGATTTCCTGGCGGCGGATTTCATGAAAAACGGCTGGTCGATCAAGCGGCTTCACCGGCAGATATTGACTTCGCAGACCTGGCGACAGCAGGCGGTTCGCGATGCCAAACGCGACGAGATCGATCCGGATAACGTGTTGCTGAGCCGGCAGAATGTTCGCCGTCTTGAGGCGGAAACGATTCGTGATGCCTTGCTGGCGGTTTCCGGAAAATTGAATCCGAAGCAGTTCGGCAAGCCGATCCCGATCATGTTGAATACGGACGGAGCGGTCGTCGTCGGGGTCGATACGACTGATTCCGCAGGACGCCAGACCGGGAAATTCATCCCGCTCGACGGCGAGGAATTCCGCCGCAGCATCTACGTGCAGGTTCGGCGTTCGCGGCCTTTGGAAATGTTCCAGACTTTTGACGCGCCCGACATGACCGAGCCGAATTGTGATGTTCGGCCTGTCACGACCGTTTCGCCGCAGAGTCTGCTCTTGATGAACAATACCGTGATGCGCGAGTTCGCTCAGTATCTCGCGGCGCGCTTGCAGAGCGATGGTGGCCCGGACGTGGGAACGAAAATCAGGGCAGCCTGGCAGCTGGTATACAATCGCGAGCCGTCGGCGGAGGAGTTGAAGATGGCGACGGATTTCGTCGCGGCTCAGACTGAATTTTACCTGGCCAACCCCGCCAAGCTCGAAAAAGTCGCCGGCCCCGCCGAAGGGGAAAATGCCGAGCCTGAGCTGCTCGCGCTCGCCGCGTTGGGGCATGCGCTGATCAGCGCGAACGAATTTTTATACATTGATTGATCGAGCCATGAAATATTATTCCCGCCGCAAATTTCTCGAATCCAGTTACGGAGTCGGTGCGATCGCGCTGGCGTCCCTGCTGAAAGAACAGGGTCTGTATGCCAACCCGACCATTGCGGGAGGAAACGGGCATTTTGACCTGACGCCGAAGCCGGCGCACGGATTCGGACAGGCGAAAGCCATGATCTCGATGTTCATGCAGGGCGGGCCGAGCCACATCGATCTGTTCGATCCGAAGCCGGAGTTGTCGAAGCTTGACGGCAAAGATTTCCCCGGGGAGGTGAAATACGACGACTCGGCCGGCGCGACGCGGGAATGCATGGGATCGCCGTGGAAGTTTTCGAAGCACGGCGAGAGCGGCATGGATTTCTCCGAGCTGGTGCCGAACATGGGATCGATCGCGGATGACATCACGATGATCCGCTCGATGCACACCGGGGTGAACAACCACGGCCAGTCGATTTATGCGATGCACAACGGCACCCACCTCGCGGGTCGGCCGACGCTTGGGAGTTGGCTGACCTACGGGCTCGGTTCGGAAAACCGGAATCTGCCCGCTTATGTCGCGCTGACGGATCCGCGCGGGCTGCCAGTCGTGGGAGTCGATAATTTTTCCAACGGTTGGCTGCCGTCGATGTACCAGGGCACGGTGATTCGGCCGACCGAACCGCGGATTCTGAATCTCGATGCGCCGGTGTCTCTGCGCGGTGAAGCACAGGATCGCTACCTCGGATTTGTCGATCGACTGAACAAAAAGCACCTCGCGAAATTTCCTGGGGAAACCGACCTGGAAGCGCGGATCCAATCCTTCGAACTCGCCGCGAGGATGCAGACCGAGGCAAAAGACGCGCTCGATTTGAGCCAGGAAAGCGAAGCCACGAAGAAGATGTACGGCATCGATGATCCGGCGACAAAAGACTTCGGGGAGCGCTGCCTGCTGGCCCGTCGGCTCGTCGAACGCGGCGTGCGGTTCGTGTCCGTTTTCACGGGCAACCAGACCTGGGATCACCACAGCAGCATGATCACCAGCCTGCCGGCAGCCGCGAAATACGTCGACAAACCGGCCGCGGCACTGGTCAAAGATTTGAAACAGCGTGGTCTGCTCGATTCCACGGTAGTTCACTGGGGCGGAGAGATGGGGCGCCTTCCTGTCATTCAAAACCGCGCCGGCGCCAAGAAAGGGGATCGTGCGAAGGTCGGTCGTGATCACAACACCTACGGCTTCAGCATGTGGGTTGCCGGCGGCGGATTCAAAGGCGGTCACGTTCACGGCGCGACCGATGAATTTGGCCACAAGGCAGTCGAAAATGTGGTCAATCATTTCGACTACCACGCGACCCTGCTGCACCTGTTCGGACTGGAAAACGATCAGCTGACCTACAAGCGAAACGGACAGGATCAGAAGCTGGTGCAGAATCCCGACGCCCGGTTGGTGGCCGAGTTATTGGCGTAGACCGGGTCGGGAAGGTTGGTTTGCTGGGCCAAGCGGGTATATTCCTTCCGCGCCTGCCGGTCTCTCCCCCATGAAAATTCTCGTCGCCGGGCTGAAGTTCAAGGGCGGCGCGGCACCTGTCGTATTTTGGGTTCTTTGTTTCCTCGCGATCGTAACGTCGATCAGATTGTTGTGGCAACCGGAAGCACCGCCGTTTCCTCAACCGGAGGAGCGATCCAATACCGCGATTACCACCGCCGCGGTTAGCAAGACGGTGCCGATGGAGCGCCAGATAAATCGTCGGCCGGCCGTTTTTCGCTCGTGATTTCCAAGAGCGGCCCCGAGAAACGCGATCAGTAAAATCGCCCATAATCCCCGCGAGGCATACACGACGTTGATACCCGTGGCGTCATCGAAATTCGCGAGAGCGACGCCCATCCCGATCGCCTGAAGCCCCATCATCGTTCCGCCCAGCACGGCCGGTTTGCGGGCCGGTTTTGGCAGATTGAAACTCGGGCACCCCTGCAGGATCCACATGACCAGCGAGCAAACGCCGACTCCGGCTGATCCAGTCGCGAGAAAAGTCATCGCCCCGAAATCCTCCGCCCACCAGCGCACCAGCACATCGCTGATCCCGAATACTGCGGCGCTGAACAGCGTGATCAAAATCGCGAACATCATTCCGTGGGCTTTCGAGCGGAAATCCCGCCAGCCCATCAGGAAAATTCCCGCCGCCGTCAGTATCGCGGCACCCCAGAGAGCGGGCGAGGGCGGCTGACCCAGCATCAGCGCCATTCCGAGCGCGACAAACACGACCTTCGTACCCATAAGCGGGGTCACCAGCGATACATCCCCGATTCGGATACCGACGAATGTCGCCCAGGTTCCGATGAAAAACGTGACCGCCATGATGGCCGGTTTCCACCACGCCGCCCAGTCCACCGGACCGGTTTCAAAGAACAAGAGCGGAAGAAAAATCAGGCCCACGATCCAGTTGGTCAGGTGGAACGATTGATCCATCGTCGCGCCCTCTTTCAACGAGCGCTTGATGAAAACCGAACTCAGCGCATAGACGATCGCGGAGCCGAGCGGGAGCAGGAGATACCAGGGCACGGCAATTGTTACGCGCGATTGCCGCATTTGGGAAATTGAAAGGACAGCCCGGAACGAACCAACAGGGTATGTTCAATGATCCTACCCTGTTCGTTCGTAACAGGGCCGTTTGACTTCCCCGACGTGCTGGAGGAAGGAAATTTGTGCGCTCCGTAATTCAGTTTGTAGTTCTGTTGGCCGTCTTATCGGGAATCGCTGAGGCCGGGGAAAAGCTCGGCGTCCTGCTCGATACCTCGGCGGAAATGGGACACGTCGTGCCGCAGGCGAGGAAAGAGATCCGTTTTCTCAATCGGCAGCTGGCAGATGCAGGAAAGTCGGCGACCCTGGCAGTTCGCGAGGTGGAAGGAGCCCATGTCGTGGTTCCCGGGCAGCTCGGAAATCCGGCGGGGAAAAATGCGATCCTGAAATTGCGGGAGTTGTTTGAAAAAGACGAAGTCGACGGTGTGTTCTGGATTACCGCGATGAAAGGCAATCACGATGGAAACGGATTTTTTGAATTGGAAAAGC
>JABDJT010000121.1 GCA_013003335.1 Verrucomicrobiales bacterium
CAGCTCGGGATGCGTCGCCGGATTGGTCGGGCGAATATCATCCTCGGGCTCAACGAGACCGCGGCTGAAAAAATGTTTCCAGTAGCGGTTCACCAGCATTTTGGAAAACCACGGATTCTCCGGATCACGAATCCATTTCGCCAGCTCGTGGCGCGGATCCTCTTCCGGCGCGATTTCGATCGCTTCGCCTCCCGGAGGGGCCGGTTTCAGGGTTTCGCCAGAGGCCGGATTCAAAAACTGCGCCGGTTTGCGATTGTGAAACACGATGTCGTCCTCCGGCAGCCGATAGACTTCCTTCCGCTCGATCGTCGAGAAAAAGGCCGCAAAATGGTAGTAATCATCCTGACTCCAGCGCTCGTAGGGATGGTGGTGACACTGGGCGCACTGCATCCGGATACCCAGAAAAACCTGCGCGATGTCCTGCATCCGCTCTTTCGGATCGGTCACGGAGCGATACCAACTCGCCGCCGGATTTTCGCCGGTCTTACCGGAGGCAGTGATCAACTCCGCAGCAAACTGGTCAAACGGCCGGTTCTCAATCAGCGCGGTGCGAATCCAGCTGTGAAAGGCGTAGGTATCGCGCGAAACCCAGTCGAGATTGCCCCGGGCTTTGTTCCGCAGCAGCCCGGCCCATTTTCCGGCGAAATGATCCGCGAACTCCACGCCTTCGAGCAGGCGATCGATCGCCTGGGCGCGCTTGTCGGGGTCGGTCGAGGCGAGAAATTCGTCCGTTTCCTCCCGCGTCGGGATTCGGCCCGCGATATCAATCGTGACCCGCCGGAGAAAGGTGTTGTCATCGGCCAATTCGGACGGCGGCAGGCCCAGCAGGCTCAATTTTTCGAAAATCTCCTTATCGATAAAATTGTTCGGCTTCGGCAGATCGGAAATCCGCTCGCCAAGCGGTAGCGTGGCCTGGAAGACATCGACGTGTTCCTGGAACCGCACCAAAACCGAGGTGCTGCCCGTTTTTTCCGAAAAGGTCACCAGCCCGCGATCATCGACCCCGGCCATTTCTTCGTGATTCGGCTCAAACTGCGCTGCGCGGGTGATGTCGCGGACACTGCCGTCGCTGAACGTGGCCGTCACGATCAACTGCTGCTGCCCTCCGGCCTGCACGACGCGCTGTTTCGGAAAAATCTCAATCCGCTCGACCGTCGGGTCGTTTTCCGGCCCGAACGGGGCGCCTTCCGCGACCCAGCGACGCAGCAGCTGGTAATCCGCCGTGTTCGTGTCCATGCGCAGACCGCCGCCATGCGGCAGATTGCCCGACGCTTTTAAAAGCAGGATGCTGTTTTCCGGTGCAGCAGCCATGACCCTTCGCCCGCGCGCCGCTTTCACCAGCGTGTCGTAATCCGCCTGCGGATCGTAGCCGAACAGCGAAAGAGTGAATCCGTTCTGCCCGCCCGATTTGGCGTGGCAGTTGCCGGCGTTGCAGTGATTCCGCGTGAAAACCGGCACGATGTCATTCGGAAAGCTGACCGGCTGCGGCGTCTCGATTTGCGCGACGGTCACGGAGAGTGTCGCTGACTTTCCACCTTCCACGGCCACTGAAATCGCTGCCTTCCCGTTCGCCAGCGGCGTGACCAGTCCATTCGGATCGATCTCCACGATCCCCTCCGGCTGTGCCGAAAATTTCGCATCGCGGGTGAGATCGGAATCTCCCAGAACGAGGAGCTGTTGCGCGGCATCCGGCCCTTTCAGGGAGAACGAATCGCTCCCCGGCTGCGCGACGAGCCGAATTTCCTCTGCTGACAGGGGCAGGGCAAAACAGGCAGCGACGGCAACGCAAAGGGCTTTCGGGTGCAACGGCATGAAGTCCAATTTTACACGACCTCGCGTGAAAAATCGGGGTCCGCAAACAGGGCGCATCGCGATTTACCGGACACGGACGAGAATGAGCCCCAGCAAGGCGAGTCGCAGGCTCCAGAGCACCGTCCGGATCCAGTTTCCGGCGATCAGGTCCAGGATGACCGTTTCCGACCAGGCGAATGCCAGGGAATCGTGCTGCGGGACCTGGACCGCAAACGTCACCAGCCAGAGCACTCCGACGGGGATGGCGCTCGCGACAAGAATCCAGCGGAGCGGGGAGCGCCAAAAACGGACAAGCGCGACCAACGTCAGGGCCGCTTCGAGGATCATCAGTGGCCCGACGATCGACGAAATCCCGACCGTGTAGCGCTCGTGGTAGGCCGGGAATTCGGACGGGCCAACGTCGAGGTAAGACGGGTAAATCACGATCTGGACCAACCAGATGATTCCGGTCATCGCGGCGGCGACGATCAGCTGGGTCAGCAACAGGAGTCGGTCAAAAACAGGCTTCATCGACAGGTCAGCCAATCACAATGATGTATTCCGATTCTCTGTAAAACCGGACGAATTTCCCGGTCATCCGCTCATCCATCTTCGCGAGCGGTCGGAACACGCCCGTGACGGGAAACAGCCAGTCCGGCACCACCAGGTCGAGAGGCTCCACATGCACAATCGGTGCCCCGCCATGGGACCGGATCGGGAATGGCGTCGAATAAGGATCAGCGTATTTGTGGCGCAACCCGAGATACGACCCGATCCAGATGACCTGCAGGACGATCAGTGTCGCGGCCAATGCCGTGACCGTTTTGCGCGCCCTTGTGGATTTCATGAGATGACAGTATCAAAATCGGCCCCGAAGGCAAACGAAGGGGAGAAGAAGGGAACTATGCGTTTTTCGTGTTTCGGATGATCGTTCCAGGCGGCTCCTTGTAATTTCCCTTCAGAACTCCACATTTGCCGGTTGCTCTTGCTGTTCATAATTACGTGGTTTTTTGAACAGTTTTCCGTTGTTTCGCAAGCATTTTTGCATGCGAAACGCTTAAAATTGTGTTTAGCGGGCAAAAATGCTGGGCTAAAATCCCAAAACCAGCAAAAACGCTGACTATAAGGGTTGTTGATTGAACAACCTGTTCAACCAACAACTAGTTCTGCCAAGAATTGAAAAGCGATTGTCCCAAGAGCCACCTATGAAAACATATCCACTGATTGCCTTGGTGATATTGATGATCGTTGCCCAGGGATGCAGTTTCACAGGAAATCCAATCAGTTCAGTTTCGGCGAATCAAGCCGTGCAACGCCAAGTTAAGACGGATTTTCCAAAGACTCGACTCGAGGTCGGAGAGACTAGCTACGATTACCTGAGGCGAAGTTACAGGACACCCATTTACCTCGAAGGAGACTACATCGGAACAGTAGAGAGCATTGGAGGCTCCATTGGTCGCCATCAGATCGAGCAGATCGGGACTGCCCTGGAGGCTAGAAGTTCTAACCCGTAGAGTCCCAGCAATGAAATCGAGGGGCAGAACAAGACGTCGCTACCAACCCGCTGCCGCTGTCGACTTGAGAGGAATGAACGCTACAAACTTAAACCCCGAGTCAGACGCTCGCTGCCCGCAGCGGGTGGCAGGACTTTGACGTTATGTGCAGAAAATGATTCGTGAATTGATTCCAAAAACTGGAATTGACGGACTT
>JABDJT010000156.1 GCA_013003335.1 Verrucomicrobiales bacterium
CTCCTTCACGATTTGATTTTGACGATGGGAATCACCACCCTGCTGGGCCAGGAAATGACCCTGATTTCGATCGGCGCGATTTTGACGATTGCCGGTTACTCGATCAACGACACCATTGTTGTTTTTGACCGGGTTCGGGAAGGTCTCGCGACGAAGCGCGGGGATGTCAAAGACGTCATGAATTATTCGCTGAACGCGACCCTGGCCCGGACCTTGCTGACGTCGGTCACCACTCTTGTGATCGTTCTGGTGCTGTATCTCTTTGGTGGTCCGGCCCTGCGGAATTTCTCTCTTGTCCTCATTATCGGTGTCCTCGTCGGAACCTATTCCTCGATTTTCATCGCATCGCCGATCGTGCTGTGGTGGGCCCGCCGGACCGGCACTAACCTGCGTCGCGAGGTTCTCGATACCGAGCAGGCCAAGATCGACCCGATGGCTAAGCCGGCCTGATTTTTCGATCCAGACGAATCAACAGGGTTTGTTCGCTGAACGAACCTTGTTGGATCGTGCCCGCCTCCTCCTATTTCCCGGGCAGTTCCCAGATCGGATCAAAGTTGCCTTCGGCAGATCCGTTTTTCAGCATTGCGTCGACGACGCGGGACATCAGTTGCAGGCTCGGGCCGTCCTCCGGATTCGCGACTAACAAATCACCCAAGATGGCCGAAGCCTGGCTGAAGCGGTGCTCGTTGAAGTGATCAAGCGCGGTTTCGTAGTCGTCCCGGAACTGGCGCCAGCCATTTTCGCCGGGCGGTGCGATTTCATACAATTCGACGGGTTCGTTGATGTTGTTGACGCGGACCCGGCAAAGACGCCGGGTGTTGAATCCCCAGCTGAGCTGTTTTTGCGTTTCGCCCGTGATGAGGAGGGGAGTGCGCAGATATTTCGTCGCGCCCTGCACGCGACTGGCGAGGTTCACGGTCGTGCCGAGCGGGCCGTATTTGAATTTTCGATGGGTGCCGATATTTCCGACGAGCGCTTCGCCGGTATTGATTCCGATTCCGACCCTGGTTTTCGCGTTCACGATCGGCTCCCACTTTTTGTTCAATTCCGGCAGGCAAGCCTGGATTTCGAGGGCGGCATTGCAGGCCATCTCGGCGTGATCCGGCTGCTCTTTCGGCGCGCCCCAAAGAGCCACGACTTCGTCACCGGCGTAATCGACCAGCACGCCGCCGTTGTCCATGATGCAGTCGGAAAAAATGCCCATGACGCCTCCCAGCCAGCCGATTGTCTGAGTCGGGCCGAGGCGCTCGGAAATGGTGGAGAAGCTACGGATATCGCAAAACAGGACGGTGACATCGGCATTGCGGCCCTCGAGCTTCGTGGGATCCGGATTTCGGGCCAGCTCGCGGGCCAGTTCCTTGGGGAAGGTCTGTTCCAGGAGCTGCTCTCGCAGCCGTTTTTTCTCGAGACTGGCATTGAGCCGCGCCATCAGCAGTGCGGGGCGGATCGGGCGGGACAGGAAATCCTCGGCCCCGATTTCGATGCAGCGCACCGCATCGCGTTCGTCCTGCAGACCGGTCACAACGATCACGGGCGTTTGGCGGAGGTGGCCCGAATCGTGGAGGGCGTCGAGCACTTCGAAGCCGTCCATTTCGGGCATCTGGATATCGAGCAGAACGGCGTCAAAATCATCGGACTGAATCTTGTCGACCGCCTGACGACCGTTTTCCGCGAAGACCATGTCATGGCCGTGTGGCTCGAGCAAGCGTGCGAGCAATTCCCGGTTTTCCGGGTCATCGTCGGCGATCAGCAGGCGCCCCGGGGGATGTTCTTCGAGGTCGGGAGCCTGATCGGATTTCACAAAATCGGCGGCAGTGGTCACATATTTGGGTGCGATCGTCGAATCGTCCCAGCCGGGAGTGCCGAAATCGCTGATCGTGCGCAGGCAGATTTCCGCTGTTTCGGCGATGTCTCCGATCAGGTCGGCGTGGGGTTCGCTGGCCGGATCCATCCCGATGAACTGGATCGGCAGCAGGACCTTGTTGAGTTGGTTCTTAGCGTCGTGCCGTTCATTCTTAAATTCTTCCGGCTCCGTGTTGGATTCCACTCCGGAAAACCAATTGCCCAGGCTTTCGGAAAAAACCGTGCAGGCGGCTGCGAGCTGATCGATGTCCGCTTTCAGCGAGTCCGAAGTAGAAGCGCCCAGATCGGCCTGCAATTGGCCGGATAACCGAACCAGACGCGCCTCTGGCTTCGCGAGCAGGCGAAGCAGGCTGGATCGCGTGCCCGGGTTGTCGGCCTTCTGAGTTTTGGGCATGCCGCAATGTAACAAGTCAGAAAGTTTTCACCATGATGAAATCGTCCATCAGGTAACCGTTTCCGATTTCGCTGCACCGTTCCTCGCAGATTTCGTAGCCCGCTTTGCGATATGCCCCGATGGCCGGTTCATTGGCACGATTGACGCGAAGAAAAATCCGGTTTTCGCCGGTTTCACGAACGCGTTTTTCCACCTCAGCCAGCGCGGCAGAGCCAATTCCTCGCCGGTGAAAATCGGGATCGAGATACAGTTTGTGCAGCCAGATCCCCGATTCCTTCGGGTCCGGCCCGAATGCGAGAAAGCCGCGCCGACTGTCTTCCAGTTGCATCCAAAGGAAGGTGATTCCGGTGTCGTTCATATCCGAACGAATCCGGGCCGGATCATACATCCAGTCGAGCATGTAGTCGATTTGTTCCCGGGTAATGATGACCGGATACACCCGGTGCCAAATGCGGGCAGCCAATTCCGAAAGGGCTTCCGCCTCGTCCGGGGCGGCCTCCGGAAACTCGAGCGAGTCCATTTTCTCAGGCACCCCTCAGCTTCGAAACCTCCGGGAGCGTCAGCATTTTCGATACGATTGCATCGCGCTCGCCGTGCTTCAGTTCGTCAAACGTGACGGAGCGTTCCAGGTCGAATTTTCCGGATTTCGTGCGCCGAAGAGCGGAAAGGTGAGCCCCGCAGCCGAGTTCCTGCCCAATATCGTGGGCGTAGGTGCGCACGTAAAAGCCTTTGCTGCAGCGAACCGTGAAATCGATACGCGGGATTTCAATGCCATCGATCCGATAGCCGGACACGTGAACAAACCGCGGCTCGCGCTCGACCTCTTTGCCTTGTCGGGCCAATTTGTAGAGCCGGACCCCGTCTTTCTTGATCGCTGAAACCATGGGGGGCGTCTGGTAAAAATCGCCTTTGAATTTGTCGAAGACTGTCGTGATTTGCTCTTCCGAAAGGTCAGTCGGCACCTCTTTTTCCTCTTCGGCTTCACCCTCGGCGTCCTGCGTGTTGGTCGTCTTTCCGAGCGTCAGCGAGCCGACATATTCCTTGTCCTCCGCCATCAGGAGGTCCTGAATTTTTGTCGCTTTCCCGACCACGAGAATCAACAAGCCGGTGGCCATTGGATCAAGTGTGCCGCAATGGCCGATTTTTCTTGTGTCGAGGGCGCGACGAGCCACGGCCACCACGTCGTGAGACGTCATGTCCTGGCCTTTGTCGACGAGCAAAACTCCGGTGATATCTTTCGGATCCATAGGGGTGACTGGCGAGCGCGAAGTGTATTTCGAATTCCATTCAACGCAACATGGAGTTGAGGTCGTGCCGGTTTCGATTCAACAGGGTTGGTTTGGTAAACGAACCGTGTTCATTCGATTGGGGGGGGAAGTTATCCGAAATATTTTTTCACCAGGGTTTTATCCGGCTGTCTCCCGATGAGGCTGAAGAAAATGGCGACGGCGGCGGAAACGAACATGGACCAGATGAAGGGGTGGAATCCGCCCAATTCGTAGGCGGTGAATTCGTCGTAAACGACTTTTCCGATGATGTAAAAAACGAGAATCGTACCGGCCCCCGCGATCATCGCGGCGACAATTCCCCCGGCCGTGGCCCGCTTCCAGTACAGGGCGAAAATCATGGGCATGAGAAAACATCCCAGCCCGGCGGAGGCGAAAATGATGAGGGTTTGGAGGAATTCCGGCGGATTTAGAACGGCAAACACGATCAGCACGCCCACGATGATGTTGACGGTGTAGGTCAGTTTTTTCAGCCGGGATTCCGTGGCATTGGGATTGATGGATTGCTGGTAAATGTCGCGAACGATCGACGAGGAAACGAGGAGCAGGAAGCTGTCGACACTGGACATCACGGCGGCAAAAGGAGCGGCCACCAGCAGGCCGGCCAGCCAGGGCATTCCCGCATTGGAGGTAACCGTGGCGGCCATTTCCGGCATGGCCCGGTCGGCGGCGTACTCCATGCCGGGAATGAGGACGCGGGCGGAGGTGAAAATCAGGACAAGGGGGAAATAGATCAGGGTAAAATACACCGCGACCATCATGATCGAACGCCGCAGGACAACCGTGCTCTTGTAGGCCATCTGGCGGACCATGTAACTGGGCTGACCGGCGCCGCTGAAGTTCCAGAAGACGAAAAAGCTGAGAGCGAGAACGACTGGCAGAAAACCGGACGGACTGGATTTGTGGGGCCCGGGTGGGACGAGGTAAACGCCCTCCTGACCGGCACCGAAGGCGTATTCCTTGCTGTCGGTGACGCGAGCGGTAATTCCGGTTTCGATTTCCGCCTGAACCTTGGCGGCGTCCGATTCAGTCGTGAGAATGACAACCTCGACTGGTTCGCTGGCCGTTTCTCCGGGCTGGATCACCGCCCGATCCATCAGCCGCATCGTTTTTCCGTCTGCAGTCCGGACCCAGGCGCCCTTCTTAATCTCCGATCCCGTCTGGGTCGCGTTCTCCACGTGCAGAGCTGCGGTTCCGAATTCGGGGGGAGTCATTTTCGCCAGTTCCTTCGTGGCATTTCCGAGTCCGCCGACTTGTTGCAATGTCAGGATCAGAAGAATGATGACCCCGGCAAACATGACGAGGCCCTGCATCACGTCGGTCCAGACCACGGCCCGGAAACCGCCGAACGTGGTGTACAAAATTACGGACACCGCGAAGAACAGGAGGCAGAGAATGTAATCTCCGCCACTCTGGTTGACCCAGGGAATACCGCGCGTGGCGTCGGAAACTGCGC
>JABDJT010000191.1 GCA_013003335.1 Verrucomicrobiales bacterium
GTATTGACCGCAGCCAGTTATGCTATCTGCAAAACCGAAATCCCGATGGATCAAAGCACCTAACCCCAGCTCCGGACATTTTAAAACGAATTGGATTTAGGATACCGACAATCGAAGAGTGGATATACGCTGGCAGAGGCAATACCTCAACCCAAAGATATTCGGGCACAGACCTCTCCTTTTTTTCCAATTATGCTTGGAATCTTCATAATTCAACGAACCTGAAATTACAACCCGCAGCTCAACTAAAACCCAATGACTTTGGTCTCTTCGATGTGCTGGGAAATGCCATGGAATGGTGTTCAACCGATGATTATCCGATCGTCTCCGGAAGAAGCATCGGCGCTTCCGTTACCCAAATGATCATATCAGATCGGAGAAGAGTTAACAGTTCCCAAAGGGTCTCTAACATTTCATTTCGCATAGCGCACTCAGTCGTCGTAGTTGAGAAATAAATCGTTGACAACATTGCGGCGCATCCCAATATTGACTAATGGCAGATGAGGAACATTTGACAATACCTAGTGGAGGAAGCAGTGAAAGCGTCCCTTCAAGTTGGGGAAGTTCATACAGCACAAGTTCATCAGTCACGGGTGGATATCCTGATTACCCGCCCTATCCCGTTCAAGATTGTGAAGGAAACGGGTATTGCGCTGAACCAGGTTGTTTCTTGGTCGACTTCTTTGATGGTCACGCTTACGTAGTACAGGACGAATGTAACCACCCATCTTATTGTCCTGATGATTCCAAACTCGTGGAATTGTCGAACATGATCACGGCATTGAAAAAACGCCAGATAGTTAAGAGCACAATTTCAGCGGTGTTTTTTCTGGTCCTTCTGACACTATGTCTATGGATCCTGTTTCAGCAGCCTTTCGGTAAATCCAACTTACTCGCATCCATATCATTTATACCAACCGCCGTTTTCGGATTTCTAACAGTGCGATTGCTATTAAAAATGCCACAGTTTACCACACCCCGTTGGGAGGTATGCGATTTGTGCCCTGATCCGTATAGCTCAAGCTCAATCTCATCGAGCTCTTCCTTTAGCAGCCAATCCTTTAGCTCTTCTAGTTCCACATCTCAGTGGGTCAACTAAATACCTGATACTGTCCCATGCCGAGAAAAAAAGAAATTCAAAAAAAGAAGACGAAGCTGAAAAATTTTCCAGTTGGGGGACGGCAAAATGGCGATGGGATCATACTTCGCAAAGTAATGGTCACGAGAAAACGAAACGGACCAGATGCGGGAAAGATCAAGGAGATCATCATTGAAACTTGGAAGATCCCAAAAGGGAGTGAATTATTCCGGCAACGAAAATGGCGCGGCGGTTTCAGACGCAACCCAAGAGGTCGGCCAAATCCCAAAAGACCTGATCGACGCCCTCCATATCCACCCGGTAATCCGAACGCGACAAAAAAGAAGACTGTGGGAAAAAAACATCGGTGGAAGCGGCGCGGAGCTCAAAAGGGACTGACGATGGTAAGAAAAAGGTATTGGTGGAATATCTGAATCAGCGCATGGCTGACTCCTGCCCCCATCACGGAAGGTTTGACTTTGTCATCCAATTCTTCGCTCTGAAACGTTCTGGAAGCCATGGTGTTCTAAATTGGATCGCTTCTCAGTTCCCGCATGGAAGCACCTTATTCTTCAACGACGTCTTTATCGGGAACAATCCAATTTCGAATAGAAAAGTTCCGAGTCCTCTCCCGACTCTAAATAGCGAGACAGACTACAGGATTTACAATAATAGGCGGAGGATCTGCTTGATCAGTTACGAAGATAAACCCTTGGGTCCGTCTCCATCGCTCCGTGAATCACGCGAAAACTGGTTTGGGATTCCTGACAACCGAATTTTCAAGGTGATTTTGGTGCGGGACATCCTGAATTGTTTCGCGAGCCGTCTTGAGGCATTCAACAAAACCGAGCGATCCACGAAAGGCGAACCGAGTTGGATAGATCTCAAAATCAGCAACAAGATAACGAGGGGAAAGACGTTTGAGTTATGGCGGTCGTATGCACAAGAGTATCTTGGGATCACCAATTACCTTCACCCGAAGATAACGATAAATTTTACCAAATGGCTAGAGGACCCAGCTTACCGCAGGTCATTATCTCGCCTCTTTCCAAATTCAGAATTCAATGACGAACAGAAGAATACGGTTTCAGGCTATGGATATGGCAGCTCATTTGATCGGATGGCATATTCAAAACGCGCGGACCAGATGCAACTGCAGCACAGATACCAACAGGTTTCTCTCCAAAAACAAAAGTATCTGGAATCGGTAAAAGAGAACTCAATCCTGATGGACCTAAATTCCAAAATATTTGGCGATATTTATTAGTCTACTCAATCATTCTGATAAAATGTATTTTAACTATTTCTCTTACGCCTTTCTGCACCTTTGACACCGATTCTTCCATCGAGAATCTCAATCTTTCAAGAGTGCTGTTCATGTGAAATTCACCTACCAGGTTTTCTACATCATTCCAGCGATTGAATGTTCGGATAATTTCGTGCTCCGCGCCTTCGCAATCCAACTTAAGAAGTTTACAAGAATCGGAGTTAATCGATTCAAAAATGGCATCCAAAGTTGTCGACTCAACGCAAACCTCGTCGTCGAACGATCCATCAAAGTGCTTGAATGCACTGCACCCTCCCGTGTTGTTGTGCTTTATCTTCAAGTTCAATTGACGCCCGTCTCCGGTCACGCCACAATTGAAAGGTCGAATGTTTGATACGCTATTCCGTTCAATATTTCTAACGAAAGCCTGATAGTTACGGGGGTAGGGTTCAAAGGAATAGACTGAAATTCCGGGATTCATTTTGGCGGCGACAATAGATACGAGGCCGCAATGTGCTCCGATATCTATCATGACATCTCCTCGCCGGAATTGGATCGCCTCCAATTGATACAAGGGCAATTCCTTCATAATGGACCGAACCGCAAAAGATTGCTGGTTTGAGTCCGCAAAATGGAATGAGTGCCCACCATATCTGAATTCTTCTAATTGCTCCATTGGTGTGCTTGCATTTCAGGCCCGTTCTTCAGGGTTCCCATTTTGAATGTCTATGACAATTTGAATTGCTGCACCACGATTGCATTTTAGACTCCTGCTTACAAATACTCATGACCACTCGCATCCTTCTCACCACGACCAGCTTCCAGGACACGCCCGGTCCGCACCACGAACTTCTCGAATCACAGGGGTTTGAAATCGTTCGGGAACGGGGGCCGCTGCCGGAGGAGACGATGCTGGAGTTGGCGGGTGAATTTGATGCGTTTCTCTGCGGGGACGACGCCATCACGCAAGCGGTGATCGAAAAATCCCTGCCACGGCTCAAGGTCATTTCCAAATACGGTATTGGCCTGGACAAGATCGATGTCGATATTGCTACCTCTCAAAAAATTCCGGTCCTGAATACTCCGGGGGTCAATCACACGACGGTCGCGGAACACACCTTCGGCCTTCTGCTGTGCCTTTCGAAGCATCTGGTCGAAGTGGCCGGAGCGGCCCGGAACGGCGAATGGAGGAGGTTGACGGGCCACGAGATTCTCGGGAAGACGATGGGCATCATCGGCCTCGGCCGGATTGGAAAAGAGGTCGCCATCCGTGCGAATGCATTCGGGATGCCGGTGATCGCGTTCGATCCGTATTGGGACGACGCGTTTGCACAGGAACACGGCGTCAAACAATGCAATTCGATGGACGAAGTGCTGGAGAATGCGGACGTAATCAGCCTTCACTGTTTTCTCGATGAAAATACCCGGGGGATGATCAACGCATCGAAAATCGAGGAGATGCGGGACGGGGCGATCGTGCTGAATTGCGCCCGCGGGGAGCTCGTCGAAACGGCCGACATGGTCGAGGCCCTGAATTCCGAAAAGCTGGGCGGATATGGCGCGGACGTGCTCGACGAAGAACCGCCTCCGGCCGATCATCCGCTGCTCACGGCTAAGAACTGCATGATTACCAGCCACATCGGATCGCGCACCTACGAAAGCGTCGTGCGGCAGGCCCTTCGATCAGTCAACAACCTGATCAATTTCCTGAACGGCGACGATGATTTTATCCAGGCCAACAAATTCTGACTCCTTTCGAGTCAACAGGGTTGCTTCGTTTTCACCCCGTCGTCAGCCGGACGATGACCCGGTTTTCTTCGCGGAAATATTTCCGGGCGGTATCCTGAATCGTCTCGCGGGTGAGCGCGCGAATCACATCCGGAGTTTTCCGGTAGTGGTCCCAGCCGAGGCCGACCAATTCATCGACCGTGGTGCGGGCTGCCAGTTGACGGGCTCCCTGGAGTTGGATGATTTCGCCTCCCAGCCAGCTTGATTTCGCCCGGTCGAACTCGGCCTGATCGAGACCGTACTCGACGATTTTCTGGATTTCATCGAGCATTTCAGCCTGCACGAGATCGAGTTTCTGCGGGTCGGTGGCGACGTAAAAAATCAGGCACCCGGGCTCAAGCCCGAGAATCCGGGTGGCGCCGACCGAGTAGGCCAGACCAAGCTCTTCGCGGATGCGGATGAACATCCGGCTGGCCATGTCGGAGCAGGCCTCGTCGATCAATTCGAGAGCGGGACTGTCAGGATCCATCAAGTCGCCGGTCCGATAGCCGATCAGCAGGATTGCCTGTTCTTTCTCATGAGTGATTTCGGCAATTTGCCCGTAGCTGTTTTCCGGCGGCATTCCCGGTGAAACCGGTTCGGTAAACGCCCGCTCGCCAGCCGGCATCGAAGCTTCAAACCGCTCGCGGACGAGGTCCTCTGCTTTCGCCAAATCCAAATCGCCGAAAACGGCCACGACTCCATTTTTTCCTGTGACGAGGCGGTTGCGGAATGAATCCAGATCAGGCGTCAGCAATCCGCTGACTGATTCTTCCGTGCCGCTGCGTTCCAGGCCGTAGGGGTGATCGCCATACAATTCACCCCGCAGGCGTCTCATCGAAACCGTGAATGGACGGTCGTTCTCGGCGCGGATATTGGCGATCTGGAATTGCTTTTCGCGGTCAACCGTTTCCGGCAAAAATGCGGGTTCGAGCAGGGTTTCGCCGAGCAGATCGACTGCCATTTCGAGGTCCGGCCGCATCGCGCCGATTCCGACTCCGAAGGTATTGTTCCCGAAACTCGCGGAAATACCGCCTCCCTTCGACTCGACCAAATCCGCGATCTCCTCCTCACTGCGATGTTTTGTATCCTTGATCAGGAGACGGGCGGCCAGTCGGGTGATTCCGTTTTGGGCGGCATTTTCGGCCAGTAATCCTCCGCGAAACGATCCGGTCGCCTGGATAAACGGCACACGGGAATCGGACAGCAACAACAC
>JABDJT010000207.1 GCA_013003335.1 Verrucomicrobiales bacterium
GGTCCTGATCGCGGCAGAACCGGTATCAGGTCGGATTGTATGGATCAGCCTGCTGCCGGATAAACGCCGGAAAACGCAGAATACCGGCCTGGCGGAATTGGAATCCCACTGGCAACCCGCCACTCTCCAATGCGGATTGAAAGACTGTCTCTCCCGAAAAACGGGCGACTGGATTTTCCAGGAAAAACAGGTGGGGCTGATGATGCGGGGCACGGAATTCCAGGTGTCAGTCTGGAAAAAGCTGGTGAAGGTCCCACGCGGCAAAACCACAACTTACTCCGACCTGGCCCGGCAGTTGAAACGCCCCGCCACCCACGCACGGGCTGTCGGGGCTGCGGTCGCGGCCAATACCGTTGCGGTGCTCGTCCCGTGTCACCGCGTCATCGGGAAAAACGGAAATCTGAGTGGATTTCGCTGGGGCGTGAACCGCAAACGGAAATTGCTGGATTGGGAACAGGACGGGATCCCGAATGCGGTCGTTTGACGGACAGAATATTGAATGGCATCAGTCTTCAAAAACACGATGACGATGAATCCCACGAAAACAGCTTTTGGAACCTGGAGCGGCGGCCGGTATATGCACTTTGGCGAACGAATGGAAGAAGCCGATCTGGAAAACCTGATACGCCAGGCCTATGAAGACGGCGTCCGGACATTTCTTACGGCGGACGTTTACGGCGTCGGAAAAGCAGAGGAAATGCTGGCCCGTGCTCTGAAAGACATCGACCGGGATACCTACTGCCTGGTCGGGATGGTCGGACATGACATTTATGAAGGTCAGCGGGCCGGGTCCCGTGGCTACGCGCGATTTACCCACCCGGATTTGCGGGACGAAAGCGGATACGCGGAGTATTTGAAAACAGCCGCGGAAAAGTCGCTTGAGCGATGCGGCACAGACCGATTTGATCTCATCATGCTGCACAACCCGGACTCCATCGGGTATTCGAGCGCAGCAGTGTGGGAAGGCATGCGCGGATTGAAAGACGCAGGATTGACCGGCCTGACCGGGATCGCCCCGGGGCCGGCAAATGGATTCACCATCGACATGGCGCACTGCATCGAGCAATTCCACGAAGACATCGACTGGGCGATGATCATTTTGAATCCGATGGAACCCTGGCCGGGCCGGTACGTATTGCCGATTGCGAATGAATTCAAAGTCGATGTGATCACCCGGGTTGTGGATTACGGCGGGATTTTTCACGATGACGTGAAGCCGAATCACTTTTTTAAAGACGGAGACCACCGGACTTACCGGATGGAAGGCTGGATCGAGCAGGGAAATGAAAAGCTCGAAAAAATGCGTCCGATCGCAGAGGCCCACGGACTGACGATGCTGCAACTGGCCTGCGTCTGGAATTTGAATCAGCCTCCCGTGAAATGCGTCGCTCCGACCTTTATCCAGGAAGCCGGTGAAAACGCCAAATGCGTTCAGGATAAAGTCGCTGAAATGGCTCAATTGCCGGACGTCACCTTCTCCAACGAGGAGATGGAAACCATCCTCGAAATCGGTAACAACGAAGGTTGCATGATGCTGAAAGGAGCCAGCACACGGCACGAAGGAATTGAACCACAGCCGGATCACTGGCCGATGCGGGAGGAACTGGTCCCGATCGCGGAAAAATGGAATTTGAATCCGGCGTGGTAGTGGCCTATCACGTGATCAAGTGCCTTCGCAAATTGCGTCGCACTCGACGAATCGAAATTTCTCGGCTACTTTTCTATTGCAATGCCAGCGGCCCGCCTGCCCGCAAACGAGACAAAACGCCTCTCCGCTCTGCATCACTATCGAATCCTCGATACGGAGCCGGAAGATGCGTTTGATGACTTTGCGAGCCTTGCGGCCCACATTTGCGGGACTCCGATCGCTCTGATCAGCCTCATTGACCGGGATCGCCAGTGGTTCAAATCGCGCGTCGGACTTGAAGTGCAGGAAACCCATCGCGACCTCGCTTTCTGCGCTCATGCCATCCTTGACGATGCAACCCTGGTTGTTCAGGACGCTCAAAACGACCTGCGCTTTTTTGACAATGCCCTGGTGACCGGAGATCCAAAAATCCGTTTCTATGCCGGCGCACTGCTCATGAGTGCTACCGGAATGCCCCTCGGAACCATTTGCGCAATCGACACCAAACCGCGCACGCTCGATGAAAAGGGTGAGAAAGCCCTCGAAACTCTGGCCCGTCGGGTGATGGTTGAAATGGAACTGCGGACAGCACGGCGGAGACCGCCTGGGAAATTGGGCGATGAACCCTCCCCCGAAACACACGCGATGTGCTCCCTTTGCTGCCGATTCCGCGAGCGCGACGGCTCATGGGTGCCGCCGGTAGATTTCCTGGAAAAACGGTTCGGAATCAAGTCAACGCACCGAATTTGCAAAGACTGCCTGGCCAATCGCCTCGGTCTCTGAGCGGATTTGGCTTGAAACAGCCAACGGATCGGGGTTGTTCCCCCAATCCATTTTTCTCCTTCCGGATGCAGGAACTTACTGATACCCAAAACGAACGGGACACCCGCAACATCGCGATCGATCGCGTCGGCGTAAAAAACCTGCGTTACCCCATTCTGATTCGCGATAAAGCCAACTCCGAGCAGAGCACCGTCGCGACGGCTTCCCTGGCCGTCGATTTGCCGAAGGAGTACAAGGGCACTCACATGAGCCGTTTCGTCGAAGTGCTCAATGCACACGGCCCTGTGCTCGATGTACACTCCATTTCCGCAATCCCTGCCGAATTGCTTGAACGCCTCGATGCCCAGCGCGCTCACATCGAGTTTCGCTTTCCCTTTTTCCTGAACAAACCTGCGCCCGTCACCGGAAAAGAGGGCCTCCTCGATTACGAAGTGTCCTTTGAGGTGGATCACACGAGGGACAACACAGACTTCAAAGTCACCGTCTTCGTGCCGGTCACGACCCTCTGTCCCTGTTCCAAGGCGATTTCCGCCCGCGGAGCCCACAATCAACGGGGAATTGTCACCTATTCCGTCCGGTTTCGTGACGAGCCGGTTTGGATCGAAGATCTGATTCAGTTGGTGGAAAAGAGCGCCAGTTGTGAACTTTACAGCCTTCTCAAGCGGCCAGACGAAAAGCATGTCACCGAGCAGGCCTACGACAATCCCGTTTTTGTCGAAGACCTCGTCCGAAACGTTGCCGGCGCATCGGATGCCCACGACGCGATCACCTGGTACAAAGTCGAGGCCGAAAATTTCGAATCGATCCACAATCACAACGCATATGCCGTGATTGAAAAACACAGTTCCTGAAACGGGACGAATCAACAGGGGCTGTTCGCCAAACCTACCCTGTTTGTTTGTTCCGGGCCCCGACACACATGCGGATTCTGATTTCTCCCGACAAGTTCAAAGGGTCCATGACCGCGAGCGAAGTGGCCGGCGGATTGGCGGATTTTTTTCAGGAGCAGGGTCACGAAACGGCAGTCCTGCCGATCGCGGACGGTGGCGAAGGAACGGCCCGGGTTTTGTGTGACGCTCTTGGCGGATCGATGGAATCGGCAACGGTCAGCGACCCTCTCGGCCGACCGGTGGAGGCGGAATTCGCCGTCGCCGGAAAAGTCGCGATCCTGGAGATGAGCCAGGCATCCGGCCTTTGGCGGCTGACCCGTGACGAACTGGATCCCTGGAAAGCATCCACATTTGGGACGGGCGAATTGATTCGTTCGGCGGCGGAACGTTTTTCCGTCGAAAAAATTGTCATCGGGATCGGTGGAAGTGCGACGAATGACGGAGGCACCGGCATGGCGCAGGCTCTCGGAATCCGATTCCCGGGGGCTGACTCGATCCCGGCGGATCTCACGTCAGCGACCGGGATCGATTTCACCCATGCAGAGGAATTTCCTGAAATCGAAGTGGCCTGCGACGTGGAAAACCCCCTGCTCGGGGAAAATGGCGCCAGTCGGGTTTATGGCCCGCAGAAAGGGATTCGCGAAGGCGATTTTGAGCAGCACGAAGACCGACTTTGTCACCTGGTCCAAATGCTGGGCTCTGCCGGTCAGAAGTTGGCAGACCAACCCGGCTCCGGCGCTGCGGGTGGACTCGGATTTGGACTGATGGCATTTTGCGGAGCGCAATTGAAACCGGGTTTTGATCTCGTTGCAGATCTCCTGGAACTCGAAATCGCTGTGGCGAATTGTGATCTTGTAATAACCGGGGAAGGGAATCTGGATCGTCAAACACTGCAAGGGAAGGGTCCTCACGGCGTAGCCCGGATGGCACGCAGGCTGGGAAAACGGATTATCGCGGTGGTGGGTGGCACGGACCAGTCCGATGAAGTGGCGCGGGAATTTGATGCCGTCGTTTCGGTCCCTCCGCACGGGATGCCCGTCGAAGAAGCGATGCAAAGGGGGCCCGCGCTATTGCGTGAGGATGAATTTCGGCAAGCGCTGACCGGTCAGATTGCCGAATTAGGGGCCTGAGTCAGGCAGTTGCTTCGCCTTTCCGTCGCCGACGCTCCAGCTTGCGCTCTTTCTTGTAGCTGGCGTAAATGGCCGAGCCGATCAAATAAACGTGCCTGAAGGACTTGCGGAGTATGAAATGGATGACGACTGCCGGGATTACCCCGATTCCAAAGGCTTGCCCAAAACCTGAAACATAACGAGTTCCGTTGGGGGCCAATAAATCGAAACCAAACCCTACAACAAACGGGATTGTTATCGTAATCACCCACATCAGGATGAATTGAACCTGCGCTGATCTGTAAATACCCTCATTCATGCTCGGCGAATCTTGTGCCGTTTTTGAGCCAATTTCGTCAAGCCTATTCGGGAAAAACCGATAGTTATTTCGACATTGCACAGCGGAAACCGGTGTGACAAGTCGACGAATCCGGCGTGTTCGACGATCTGGCTCCCACACGGTATCGATTGCAATACGACACGTGGCATAAAAAGGAGCCGCCCCGGATCACGTTTCCGTTTCCCGACTCCGGCCCGGAAGGATTGGTGAGGTCAGCTGTGCGATGCCAGGTCGGGCTGAACCGGTCTGAAACCCATTCCCAGACATTTCCCGCCACGTTGTAGAGTCCAAACCCGTTAGCGGGGAAACTTTTTGCCGGAGCTATTGCTGTGTAACCGTCTTCGCCTGTGTCCTCCCGGGGAAATTCGCCCTGCCAGATATTGCAACGATGTTTGCCGTTCGGCGTCAATTCGTCGCCCCAGGGATAGATTGCCTGTTCCAGGCCACCGCGGGCCGCATATTCCCATTCTGCTTCGGTGGGAAGCCGTTTCCCGGCCCATGCGGCATACGTGGCCGCGTCATTCCAGGATACGTGCACGACAGGGTGGTCCATTCGTTTCCGGATATTTGTGCCGGGACCACCCGGCTTCCGCCAATCGCCCTTATCAACTTTTGCCCACCACGGCAGCCCCTGCACCGTGACCATTTCGAGGTGTTTTTGGTGGGCCTTCGGAATTTGATTCAAAAACACAAACGACCAGCCGAAGCGTTCCGCCTCGGTCTGGTATCCAGTCTCCGCGATAAATGTTTCAAAATCAGAATTCGTCACGCAAGTTCGGTCAATCCAAAACGGATCCAGCGTGACTTCGCGAACCGGTCCTTCGCCGTCAGCCTCCCACGTTTCAGGGCCTTCGGCCCCCATTAGAAATTGTCCGCCTTCGAGTTCAACCATGCCTTCCCGGCTGCCTGCGTTTGGTGAAACCGGGATCTCTCCAGCCGGTTCGATTGGACCGACCCCTTCCCTGTCCGCCGACGGTGTGCAACATGCTTTCTTTTCTCCGGACTCCATTTTTGCTCTACAAGGCCACCATCCTGCTCCATACGCGGACGATTTTCGATTTCACACTGCCGAGGTCGGATGTGTAGTTGTTGATGAATATCGCGAAAGCATACTTTTTCCCTGAGTGGGCCGTGACATATCCGGAATAGTTGCGAATCCGATCCAGCGTCCCGCTTTTCGCCCGAACGCGGCCTTCTGCCTGCGAGCCGCGGCCAATACTGCGGAGCGTTCCGGATTTTCCGGCGATGGGCAGCGATTTGTAATAGGTATCGAAGTGCTCGCTTTTCCCGGCGTAATAGTGAATCAGCGCAAGCTGGCGTGGCGTGACCGTATTCGATCGTGAAAGCCCACTGCCATCAGCCATGTAAAAGCCGGTCATGTCGATTCCTTTCGCTTTCCAAAGATCGGTGGTTGCCCTTGCCGCGTCTTCGAATGTACCCCGTTTTCGCTTTTCCAGTCCCACCATCCGGTGGATGCATTCGGCGCGTAGGTTGTTGGACTTGTGATTCGTGAGGACGAGCAGAGCGCTAAGGGGATCCGAATCCTGTTCAAAAACTGAATTCCGTTCGGCGATTTTCTTTCCGGCGATCTCACTGAGCCGGACGGTCGTCGGGAGCCCGGAAACGGGGATTCCGTTTCCGTTGAGATGCTTGGTAAAAGCCCGGGCGCAAAAGAAAGCCGGATCAGGCAGGGACCCCTTGATGGTATAGGTACTGTAGCCTGCCGGGACTGTCCCCCGCAGATAGAAAACTTTACCATAGGGATGACCGTAGATGTAACCCTGATCACCCGTTCCAGCCGCGCCCACCCTCATTTCGTTGATAAACTGAATCCCGGGTAATTTGGGATCGGTCCCGATGAAAGGAGCCTTCGAGCCAACCCTGCCAATTTTGAAGGAACAATAGAACTGGTTCTGGAGAAACGTCAGCCCGCATGGACCCGCTCCGAAGTAATTTCCGATATCGTTCCATTGCCAGGAATCCGCGAGCAACTTGGTGCCGTAGATGGATGCGTCCCCGACAACGGATCCCTCGATCTTTTTCACACCGGCTTCAGCGAGGGCTGCCTGCCACTTCGCAAAAGTGTTGGAAATTCCCGATGCTCCGAGAGTCGGGTCACCGCCTCCGCGAATCACCACGTCACCGGTCAGTGTTCCGTCATCGGCAAGTGTCCCGGCCAGTTGTACCCCAGTTTTGAAGCGAAAATCCGGACCGAGAATCTCGAGCGCGGTTGCGGTCGTAATCGCCTTCATCGTGGAAGCGGGAACGAGCCCGGTGTCCAGTTTCACACCCGTCGCATCCCCCGGTTCGCCTTCCATCGGAATCAGGCAAAATCCGACCAGGGCCGTTTTGATTCCCCATTCCCCCTGGATTTTCTCCACTTCGGCAATGACTTCCTCGACTGTCCCTGCCCGGGATTCATCCGCGAAGGCAGCCGCCATCAAAAAGAGGAACATCATCTTTCGGCACATGGCGAAACCAACGTCGAATTCGCTGTTACCGCAAATTTGAATCCGATCGATTCCCCGCTACCTTCGCACATGTCCGAACACCAGCCCCACCTCGACGAGTTTTTTGAATTCCTGCGCTTCGCTTCGATTTCAACCGACAGCCAGCACAAAACGGACGTCAATGCCTGCGCGGATTGGCTGGTGCAAAAGTTTGAAACGATCGGGTTGAAACCGGAGAAATTCGAAACTCCGGGGCATCCTGTCGTGGTGGCAAAAAATGAAGTGAAATCAGACCGGCCGACCGTGCTGATTTACGGCCACTACGACGTGCAACCGGTCGATCCGATCGAAGAATGGGATACACCACCCTTCGTGCCAACCTTGAAGGGTGACAAAATCTTCTGCCGCGGGGCGACCGACAACAAAGGGCAGCATTTTGCCCACATGCTCGGAGTCGAGCAGACATTGAAGGAACACGGCGAACTTCCGGTAAACGTGATTTTCCTGCTCGAAGGTGAGGAGGAAATTGGCAGCCCCAATCTCGAGCCGTTTTTGAAGGAGCATCGCGAAGCCCTGGCTTGCGATATTTGCGCGGTTTCGGACACGGGAATGATCGGCCCGGGAATTCCGACGTTAACCTACGGCCTTCGTGGTGTCTCTTGCCTCGAATTCACGGTGAAGGGACCTACTCTCGATCTTCACTCCGGTGTCTACGGCGGTGCTGTTGCAAATCCCGCGCTCATGGTGGCGAGAATCGTGGCGAAACTACACGATGAAACCGGAACGATCCTGGTGCCCGGATTTTACGACAAGGTTGCGCCGCTGGCAGACTGGGAACGCGAAATGTGGGGCAAACTTCCCGACGGTGAAAAGGCGACGATTGAAGAAACCGGCGTCCCGGCTGTCTGGGGCGAGACCGGTTACACCGCCCTCGAACAGCGGTGGGGTCGTCCAACTGCCGAGGTCAACGGAATCGGCGGCGGATACCAGGGCGAAGGCTCGAAAACGGTGATCCCACGGGAGGCCATGGCGAAACTGAGTTTCCGGCTCGTGCCCGATCAGGATCCCGTTGAGATCCTGAATCTCGCGTCGGACTACCTGAAGACACTTTGCCCGGACGCCTGCACGATCGAAGTCGAACTTGGTCATTCGGGACCGGCCTACGTCATGGACCCACATTCTGCTCACGGAAAGGCCGCCCAGCGGGCCCTTGAAAACACTTTCAATGACGAGCCGCGCCTGATTCGTGAAGGCGGCAGCATTCCAATCATTCAATCAATCAAAGACGTCCTGGGCGTCGACACATTAATGCTTGGACTGGCATTGCCTGATTGCCAGATTCATGCTCCCAACGAGAATTTCACGGTCGGAAATTTTGAAGCTGGAATTCGCCTGAACCGGGCCCTGCTGAAAGAACTGGCAAAGTAAAAAAAGCTTTCGTTTTCCCCGCCGGACACAGATAACTTGCATTGTGGACCCGTCTGACCCAGCCCAGGATTACGAATCATTTTCACCACCCACGCCGGAGGAACTAGATGCCATACTTGCCGATTTTTCGGTGAGTGCGTTTGTCGGACAGGGCGGGATGGGTGCGGTCTACCGCGGAGTGCAAATCAAGCTCGACCGGGATGTGGCGATCAAGATTCTGCCCAAGACCTTCGGTGCCGACCTGAATTTCGCAGCCCGGTTCGAAGGTGAAGCCAAGGCCATGGCCAGGCTGACGCACAACAACATCGTGAGTGTGTTTGACTACGGCGAAACCAGTGATGGCTCGCTTTTGTTTTTCTGCATGGAATTCGTCGAAGGCACGGATTTGCACCGCCTGATCCATGGAGGACAAATGACACTCGAACACAAATTGAGCTATCTCGGGCAAATCTGCGACGCGCTGACTTATGCACATTCCAACGGAATCGTGCACCGCGACATCAAACCCGAGAACATGCTGATCGACAACACGGGCATGGTTAAAGTCGCCGACTTCGGCCTCGCCAAAGTCGATCACACGGAAGACGATATTTCTCTCGGCACGCCCGACTACACGGCTCCCGAAATTTACGACTCGTCCATTCCTAACGACCACCGTGCTGACATCTTCGCCTTCGGAGTCCTGCTCTATCAAACCCTCACCGGCGAGGTCCCGCGGGCAGATTCAAAACCGGTGTCCGCCCTTGGATTCGACGCCCGATTTGATGCGATCATCACGAAGGCAATGGCCCACGATCCGGCAGCCCGATTTCAATCCGTCCCTGAAATCAAAATGGCCCTCCGCGACATCGCAAAAAACCCGAAGCCGACCCTGAACAGTCCCGCCACCCGCTCCGGTAAAGGCAAAAAGACGCTGAACACAGGCCCGCGAACCGGCCCAGCCACAACCCGGCGACGTGCGGCAGTTGCACCAGTTGTGCCATCAAAAAGTGGACCTCACCCCGGGGTCATTGTTGCGATCATCGTCGGCGTGGTTCTCATCATCTGGCTTCTCATGGCTGTTCTGAATCAACAGGATGACCCGCCACCGCAACCACCCACAAAAGGCCCGTTCCGGCCGGAATTGAACTGATCCCGCCAGTTCAACCGTACAATCGCTGCATCTCTTTCAGCTGATTTTTGATCGCCATCTTTCGAACGCTGGTCATCCGGTCGATGAAAAGCTTCCCGAATAGATGATCGACTTCATGCTGAATCGCACGCGCGAAAAGTCCGTCCGTTTCCACCGTGATCGTCTCTCCGTCCAGTGTCTCAAATTCTGCCTTCACTTCGTACGGGCGGGTGATGTCCGAGCGTAAATCCGGAAAGGAAAGACAGCCCTCCACATCCGTGTCCTTTTCCCCAATCGGTTCGACCTTCGGGTTCATGAAAACGATCGGACACACCTCTTCCAGGGATTTTTCCTCCCCGTTGACCCGCAGATAACTCACGCACTCCTCGTCGTGTGAAACGTCAATCACCGCCAATTGCAGCGACTCGCCGACCTGCGGCGCAGCGAGCCCAACGCCATTTGCGTCGTACATCGTTTCGACCATGTCCTCGGCCAACTGCCGGATTTCCGGCGTCACCTCGTCCACTTTCGCGCCCACTTTCCGCAGCACCGGCGCCGGATAAAAAACGATTTCACGAATCATAATCAGTCAAAAAAACGAATCAACAGGGTTTGATCGGCGAGTCAACCCTGTTCGATCGATTCACTGCTCCAGCAGAATTCGAAGGGGAATCTCGTCAATCTCCACCCCGGCCTTCGTCGCTGCATCCCAGACCTTTACCACCAGACCCAGGGGCGTTTTCTCATCGGCCTTCAATTCCAGTTTCACCCCCGGATTCTCCGCCTTGAATTCCGCCAGTGCCGCAGACAATCCATCCAGCCTGACGAATTTTTCACCCAGCGAAACCTCGCCGGTCGGACTGATCGCCAGTGGAACCCGTACATCGCGCTCGCCCGTCGCCGAAAGCTCCGAGGACTGCGGAAGGTTCACTTTCACAAGCGATTCCCGCTTTTTGAAGGTCGTCGTCGCGATGAAAAAAATCAGCAGAATCGCCAGGATATCAATCAGCGTCACGATCGGAACCGTGGGCGGTCGTCGGCGTTTCGTATAAAAATTCATCGCTCCGGGTTTTCCCGATCAGGAAAAAATATCCGGTTCCTGTGAGCCAGGGTTGGGAAGCGTCTCGACTTCGACCGGCGGCAGCTCACCCTCTTCCAAATCGTACAGACCCGGCCCACCACGCTTGTAAAAGGTGTGTAGCAAACTGCTCATCAAGACCTCCATCCTCGCTGCCAGAGATTCAATCCGCCGGGTGAAAATACTGTGCACGATCACCGTCAGGATCGCCACGACCAGCCCGGCGATCGTCGTGTTCAGCGCTGTCGCGATTCCCGCCGCCAACATCGCCGGATCCGCCGCTTCATCGCCGGACGTGCCCAGCGTTGCAAACACGCTCACCAGTCCGCTCACAGTTCCCAGAAGGCCCAGCAACGGTGCAATCGTGATGACCACCTCCAGAATCCCCATCCCCGTCTGCAGTCGAACCACCTCCTCCCGCGCCGTCGCCTCCACTGCCTGGGTCGCCTCTTCCCGATCCGAAAACCGGTCACTCATTGCCACTCGTCCTATCGAACTCAGCGTGGAAGCCGTGTTTTCAAAATGATCCCGCAACTTTTCGGCGTTGCCGCTCTGAAAATGCCGGTCCGCCCGGTCAATTTCCTTCATCAGTTCTTCCGGAACAACAGTCCCTTTTCGCAGAGAAAGACCGATATGGATCGCCACCGCCAACGCCACGAAAGACGCAAGAGCGATAAAGCCCATGAAAATCCTCCCCGCCACGAGAAACTCCCAAATCTCCAAAAGAGCCGAAATCATAACAGACGAATGAACAGGGTTGATTCGGTAAAGCAACCCTCCTGAATAACAAAGTCGATCGCACCGCGAGCGACGAACCTCAATGATTGAACACGAACTCCGCCGTGTTCAACAGCGACCAGAACAAATCCTCCGCCGCTTCGCGCTTGTTTTCCGCTTTTTCAACAAAGCCAACCGCGATCTGCTTTTCACCCTCGTTCGGGAATCGTGCATACAGCGCCAGGTAAATATCCTCGACGACCTTTTCTGCAGATTGCGATTCAGCGAGACCCTTGAACCACCCGTTCCCCTCTCCGCTCAGTTTCCGCTGCAGCCCTTTCGAGTTCATCATGTGCAACGCCTGCACCACGCTGCTGTTCAAATCGCGCTCGCAGGGCGGCGCGGCGCTTGAATTCGGCCGACCGAAAGCATCGAGGAAATCATTCGGCAATTTGTGATTCCATTGCTGAACTGCGCGCGATTCCAGTGCCAAGCCGTCGAAAGTTTCCGGTACGCCGGTCAAATCTGACAGCGCATCGAGCGCGACTTCCGCCGGAAGACGGCGACGATAGGAACGCGAGAAATTTCGCGTATCGGTCAGGTTGTGCTCGTTCGGCATCGAACTTTGCTGGTAGAGCCGGCTGTTTAAAATCGTGCGAAGCAGGTGCTTTTGATCAAAGCCGTTTTTCGCAAAATCTGCCGCCAGCCAGTCGAGCAGCGGCTCATTCGTTGGCGGATTCGATTCCCTGAAATCATCGACCGGATGCACGATCCCGCGCCCGAACAGCTCGCCCCAGACACGATTCACCACCGCTTTCGAGAAAAACGGGTTCTCCGCCGTCGCAGCCCAATCGACAAACATTCTCCGCGGATCGACATTGTCCGGGATCTCGGGAAATTCCGGTCCGGCGGGCGCTTTGGGCGTCATGACTGCTTCCGTGACGGGATGTTTCACCTCGCCGCCGGGCTGAAACCACCAGTACTCCGGCTCGCCGGAAATCGGGGCGGAAATTCCCTGGCCTTTCCGCTTCATCGATCCGAAAAACGCCGCCATCGAGTAATAATCGTCCTGACCCCATTTCTCTGACGGGTGATGGTGACAGCG
>JABDJT010000220.1 GCA_013003335.1 Verrucomicrobiales bacterium
TGAGAACCCCGCTCCGTGCTCAAAAGCAGGTGCAAGGGCTCGAGTTCGCCACGGCAGTCGCGGCGCAGTTTCATGATTTTCATGAAGTCGCCTGAAGATGAACAGGAGATGAATTAGAATTGATTTATTTTCTTGCAGTTACACCAGTAAAACCAATATGCTCCCAACCAATCGGGATACGCGGCGCAATCGAAAACAAACCTTCACCCCTCTCATCGCACATGAAAAAATCGATCTTCCTTCTCCTCGCAACTCCCGCCCTTCTTGCCCTGTCCAGTTCCTTTCTTGAGGCGCAAAACATGTGCCCGAGAGCGTCCAGTTCTGTCAGCCTCCGTTCGCCCGGCAGTCCCGGAACGGGAATGGGCCGCACCCCGGGAATCCCGGTCCGACCCGGCGTTCCGACGCGCGTCAGCCGACCTGATCCGCGGATCCCGATTCCCCGGCTCACTCCGCCGCGCCGCCAGGCCAACCCCAAGCCCACGGCTCCGGCACGACCTGCCAAACCACGTCCGGCTCCGGTCCCGGAATTCAGTGACGTCGTGGAAGGCATTCCGACCGCGAGCGAGTCCGGTGCGCTCGACAAGTATGATTTCGGCCAAACGGAACTCGCCCTGAAAGAGCGGGATGGTGGCTCCACCCTTTTTGATCAACTGGATTCCAACCAGGACGGAGTCATCGAACGGAATGAATGGCCCAAGCGCGGTTCCAGCAACCGGGAGACACCCGAAACGGTGGGCCGGGAGCAGGGGGAACCGGGCGCGGAAAATGACAGCGGCGGCGGTGGCGGCAGCGATTCGCCCGGAAATTCTGAAGGCGGCGAAGGTGCCGGTGGAGGAGGCGGAAGCGGTTCCGGTTCGGGCGGTGCCGACGGAAATCCGGATACAACCTCCGATGAAGATCGCACCCTGACATTTGCAGAATTCAAGAAAACCAGCCTCGGCAAATCGATCTATCAAAAAGGCGGTTCCGAAGCGCTGACCGAAGCGTTTCGCAAGATTGACCGGAACCAGGATCAGTTGATTTCCCTCGCGGAGTGGAAAGAAACCGCTCCGCTCGTGGCCCGGAATCTTTGATTTCGGTGCGAATCCAAATTTACCCAGCAGGGTCCGGAGGGAAACTTCCGGGCCCTGTTTTTTTGTCCCGCTTCAGCTGCGGATTGTCGGCACCGAAACTGGCCAGCATCAGCAGCGCGGGAATCGCGATACTGCCAGCGAGGGCCGGTCCGTAGCTGCCGGTTGCCTGCACCGCGAAGGCAAACAACAGGGGCCCCAGGCCGCTGGCGATGACCATGGCACTCATGTTCACGCCGGAAATCGAACCCAGCCATTTTCTCCCGTAAAACCGGGGCCAAACGATCCCGGACAGGGCCGAGAAAAATCCACCGCACACGCCGTTGCCGATCACGTAGAGCCAGACGCCGCCCGGTTCGCTCAGTCGCAGCAGGCCGATCGCGCCGAGCAGTGCGCCGCCATTCATCGCGGCGAGAAGCCATTTCAATCGCGTTCTCGAATTGATCCAGCCGCAGAACAGGCTCGTCAGAACGCTCACGACAGCCATGGGCACGAATAGATTCAGAATGCGGCTTTTTTCGAACCCGAACTCCGCTCCAAGTGAAACGATGTGAAACGTGAAGGCCGTCGAATACAGCGAGAAAAAAGCGAACGACAGCGCAAACACCCAGAGCGAGAACGTTCGCAACGCTTCCGCCCGGGTGAAATCGCGATGCATTTCCATGTCCGGATTTTTGGCGTGGCGGGACACGATTTTTCCGCCGTCCATTTCCATCCCGCAATCCTCCGGGGCGTCGCGAAATACGAGGTAGGCGAGGGGAGCCATTACCAGGATCGTCGTCGCGCCCAGCACGAACCACGCGCCGCTGGGGCCGAATTTTCCGATCAGCAGGTCGAGAAATTTCGGGGCTGCAGAAAACCCGAATGAAACCAGGATGCCGGAAACAGCGAGGGCGAATCCCCGGCGCACATCGAACCATTTGCCGACCAGGTTCCGCGAACTCATCGTCAGGACTCCCTGGGCGGACATGCGGATCAGGTAGAATCCGAGTCCGATCAGGAGAAACGCGATCACCGGACCCGAAGGCAGCGCCTTATAGATTCGCGAGATCAGGGCGAGGTAAAACAGGATGAATCCGGTGGAGAGAGCCGCCACGACTGCCATTTTTCGGCCGCCCCAGAAATCGTAGAGCCGTCCGAGGGCGGGAAGCGTCAGTCCCGAGGCGACGGTGCCGACGCAATAGGCTGCGCTGAGCTGGACGCGGGTCAGGCCGAGGCTTTCCATCAGGCCCTCGGTGAAAACCGAAAATCCCATCGTCTGGCCCGGGATTGAGAACAGGATCCCGATCGTCGCGCCGAAAGCGATCACCCACCCGTAGAAGATGCGACCACCGAACAGGTTGCGGGGCCGAAACGGGAAATCGTCGCGCCAGAATCGGGAGCGGTTTTCGGGCGGGTTTGCGGGCACGAACGAGGCTCGTTTTGAACCGGCAAAGCGCAAGAGAATTCAGGAACACGAACGAACAGGGTTGGTTCGATGAACTGGCCCTGTTGATTCGTTTTGACCCTGACATTTCACCGAAATCTGCCTAACGTCTGACGATGTTTTTGAATCGTTGCTTCATCCTCGCAGCCGCGTTTTCCGTTCTGTCACTTACTCTTTTTGCCCAGGAGAAAGAGGAAGGTGAACTGGAGAAGCCGGAGCCGCCGGCGGATCCGCCCAACATCGTGATGATCTTCATCGATGATATGGGGTATGCCGATCCGTCCTGCTTCGGGAACCCGAAAATGAAAACGCCGCACATTGACCGGCTCGCGGCAGAGGGGCTGAAGCTGACCAATTTTTACGTGAACTCGCCAATTTGTTCGGCCTCCCGGGTGGCTCTGACGACCGGGCAGTATCCGGCGCGGTGGGGCGTTCATTCCTACCTGAACAGCCGGAAGAAAAATGCGGAGCGGGGCATGAAAAACTACCTGTCGGCCGGGGCTCCGACGACGGCGAAGATGCTGAAAAAAGCAGGTTACGCGACGGCTCATTTCGGAAAATGGCACATGGGGGGCGGCCGGGATGTCGATGATGCGCCGCTGCCGAAGGCGTATGGATTCGACGAGTCGCTGGTTTCGTTCGAAGGGCTGGGTGATCGCCTGATCATCGAAGGAAACGGCCTCGCGGCCCAGAGTGAAAAGCTTGGGAAAGGGAAACTGACGAAAACCCCGAAGCACAAGACGACGGAAATTTATGTCGACCGGTCGATTGATTTCATCGAGCGGAACAAAGACGGGAAATTTTACCTGCGGATGTTTCCGAACGATGTACACGATGCATTTATCCCCGCCCCGGGAGAGCAGGAAAAGTGGGCGGACGTGACCGAAAATCCGGAGGAGCAGAAATTTTTTGCGGTACTTGCCGAGATGGACCGGCAGATCGGGCGACTGGTGAAACGGATCGATGAACTGGGTCTCGCAGAGAAAACGTTGATCATTTTCACGAGCGACAACGGCCCGACCGACTGGCCGCGGTATTACCGGTCCGGGCTGGAGCCGCCGGGATTCACCGGCCAGTATTTCGGGAGGAAGTGGTCGCTGTTTGAAGGCGGGATCCGGATGCCGTTTATCGCGCGGTGGAAGGGAAAAGTTCCGGAAGGCAGGACGGACAGCACGAGTCCGGTCGCGGCGATTGATCTGTCGCCGACGTTTGCAAAACTCACCGGCGCGGAAATTCCGGAAGGCGTCACGCTGGACGGAGTCGATCAATCGTCTGTTCTTTTAGGTGGGGCTTCCGGCCGGTCGAAATCGATCTTTTGGCAGTATGGGGCACCGCACGCGAAATTGATGCCGGGCAATCCGAAATTTCACAGCCCTTCGCTGGCCGTGCGGGATGGCGATTTCAAATTGCTGATCAATCGCGATGGAACGGACGCGCACCTGTTCAACCTCATCGAAGATCCGAGGGAGGAAAACAATCTGGTGAAGTCCCAGCCGGCCAAGGCCGCTGAGTTGTTCGGAAAAATCAAGGTATGGGCCGTCGATGTCGGGCTTGAAATTGAGGAAGCTGCAACGCCGCAACTCCCGCTTGAACGTCCCGAATCACTCGCGATTTCGATCAACGGCAAGACGGTGGAAGGGAAAAACAAGGGCGTGCGCCTGGTGGACCGGCGGGGAATGATGCGGATCCAAAAAGGAAACGTGATTGATTTCGCAAAGGCGGATTCGCCGGATGTAATCGGGAAAGAAATACAAATCACGGTCGAATTGATCGAAACGGAATCCAAGCGGGGGGTGATCGTCGCGCAGGGAGGGAATCGCAATGGGTACAGCCTGTATCTGAAGGGTGGCCGGGTGTATTTCAGTGTTTGCCGGGACTGGAAGCGGACGATTGCGGCAAGCAAATATGAAATCAAATCCTACCCCGCCGTGCTGGAAGCCCGATTGTTAAAAGGCGGAAGGCAGGAGGTTTTGATCAGCGGATACACGCGTGGAACGGCCGAGGCAAAAGGGCTTCTTGAGGTCCAGCCGGGCGATGGATTGCAGGTGGGGAGCGATTTAATCCAGCCGGCGGGTGATTATGAATCTCCCTTTCCCTTCGATGGCGTGATCCGCAAGATCAAGATCGATACGGCGAAGCCGCCGGTTTCTGAGCGATTCGTAGAGTGAATGCTTACGGCAAAACAAGGAAGACGCCGTTTTGCAGGATCTCTTTTCCTTTGGGATATCTTGATTCCCCGTCAAAAAACAGGAATGGCGGGCGCCCCTTCCCGGGCAGGTTGAATCCGGTGGGACGCTCAACGTTTTGCTCGTTGAATGAACGATTGGCTGGCAGGGCCGGGAGCACTGAGAAATTTTTGCCGTCCGGAGAAGTGAGCCACACCAGCTTTTTCCCTTCAGTGGCAAACATGAGGGAGCGAGTCGGCTTGCCGTCGTCAGTCCAGCCGGACTCGAGCGAATGCAGTTCGAGGAGGGCGTGCATCCCGCCTTCGGAATCGATCGACCACGAGCCCCGGCAACCGGCCGGGCGGTATCCTGGCTCGGCCTTCTCGATGGCATCGATTTCCCGGCTGTTCCAGCGGCCCCGTCCATCGGGCGAGGCCACCAGGGCCTGCCCCGGTTTCTCGAGGTGCGATATATAAAAAACGTGGGGCGTGCCTTTGGCATCACAGACGATGCTGCCCTGGGCGAGAATCCAGGGAGGTGGGAGCTTCTGGCCGCGGTCGCCTTCGCTGCGAACGATGATGTCCATATGCTCCGGGCGGGCTTGCGGCTCCACCTTGGTGCCATCGGCCTTTTCCCAGCTGATGCCCCCATCGGGACTGCGGAGATAGCAGACCGCCTGGTGGACTCCCCGGAGCCGATAGGTTTCGATGCTCTCGTAAAAATCGGCCACGAAATGGAGCGTCCGGCGATCGGGTCCCCAGGCCAGCCCGGTTTGGTATCCGGCATATCCGGGCAGTTTCGGGTCGCGGATGAAAATCTTGCGGGACAGTTTCCAGGGCTCACCGGGATCCTTGATGTAACAATCGACGCCGTTCCATTTCGGAGCCGATCTCATCGTGACCACCAGCCTGCCGTCCGCCCCGCAGGCTACCGCGGGATAGGTGCCGTGCCCGATCGTCTCGGGCGGAGACCACTCGCTTGAATCGTTGGGTCGGAGAGAATGGCGGTAGGTGACCGGGGAATTGTGGCCACTGAGGACGACGTGCAGGATCCCGTTTTCGCCCACTGTGAGGACAGGCCGGGCATGATTGTCTTTCCCGCGGTTCAGGGTCACCGGCCCGGTCCACTTCCCGGAAGCGCGATCGAGGGTCCGGACCCGGTTCAAATATCCTCCCTCGTCGTCGCGGTCCTGCCAGACCACGTGGGTTTTGCCTTCGAAGGTGGCGATCTTGGCTCCGGCTCCCGAGGTGGCGCGCTCGCTTCCGATTTCGGAAACCATTTCGATGTTCTCTGCGGCCGGGGAAAGAGTTGCGGTCGAAAGGGTCACGAGGACCAGGCGCAGAAAAAATGACTTCATAAACTCCATTGGGAAAACGGCCGGACCGCTGAAAATCTGACCGGTTTTTTCTGCTCCGGTCAAGACATTGCCGGAAGTTCGGGCGGGGAGATCAGGAATTTGCGACGATCCTTGATTCAGGAGGGCTTGGCTCTACATTCGCTCCAGCCATGTTTTCGAACCTGTCCGACAATCTTCAATCCACCTTCAAAAAGCTGCGGGGCCACGGCAAGCTGACGGAAAAGAACATCTCCGACGCCATGCGGGAGATCCGGATGTCTCTGCTGGAAGCAGACGTGGAATTCTCCGTGGCAAAGGAATTTATCGCGCGGGTAAAAGAAAAGGCGCTCGGCGAGGCGGTGCTGAAATCGATTACGCCCGGGCAGCAGGTGGTGAAGGTTTTTCACGACGAACTGGCAGAGTTGCTGGGAGGAGATGCGGAAGGACTGGATTTGAATCCCCCGGCCCGCATCCTGATGGTCGGCCTGAACGGGGCAGGGAAAACGACGACGTCCGCGAAGCTGGCCCTGCACCTTCGCAAAGAGGGACGTCGTCCGCTGTTGGTTGCCTGCGACTTGGAGCGCCCGGCTGCGATCGACCAGCTCGCCACGCTCGGCAAGCAGGTGGATATCCCGGTTTACACGCCGGACCCGTCCGAGAAGGATGTGCTGAAAGTCGCGAAAGACGCCCTGAAATGGGTGGAGGATCAGAACGGGACAGCGGTGATTTTTGATACGGCAGGCCGACAGGAAGTCGACGACGGGTTGATCGGGGAGTTGAAAAAACTGCGGGAATTTCTCGATCCGCGGGAAACCCTGCTGGTGGCCGATTCGGCAACCGGTCAGCAGGCCGTGAGCGTGGCGCAGCGGTTTGACGAAGCGATTGGAATCAGCGGCCTGGTTTTGACGAAGCTGGACGGTGATGCCCGGGGCGGTGCCGCGCTTTCGATGCGGTCGGTGACCAAAAAGCCGATCAAGTTCGCCGGGGTGGGCGAGAAAATGTCGCAGCTGGAGGCTTTCGATCCGGATCGAATTGCGAACCGGATTTTGGGAATGGGCGACATCGTCGGTCTCGTCGAAAAAGCCGCCGAGGCGATCGACGAAGAGGAAGCCATGAAGATGGCGGAGAAGATGAAAAAGGCGTCGTTCGACTTCAACGATTTCCTTTCCCAGATGAAGATGATGAAGAAAATGGGCGGTCTTGGTGACATCATGGGGATGATCCCGGGACTGGGCGCCAAAATGCCGGCCGATCTGGACGTGGACGAGAAACGCCTGAAGCATACCGAGGCGATTATTCTGTCGATGACGCCGAAAGAACGGACGCGGCCGGAAATCATCAAGGGATCGCGCCGGAAGCGGATTGCGAATGGAAGCGGGACAACCGTGACGCAGGTGAATTCGCTCTTGAAGCAGTTCGGCCAGATGCGGAAAATGATGAAGAGCAAAGGCAAAATGCGCCAGATGATGAAGCAACTCGGCGGACCCGGTGGACCCGGCGGGGGAGGTGGCCCCGGTCGGATGCCGTTTGGTTAAGGAGACGAGTTCGGGAAATCCGCGAGAGAATCTTCCCCTTTCAGCGGCACATCGAGGGGCGGAATTCCCCGGGCGTATTTCAATCCGTCCTTCACCTGCATCAAGTCGAGGTTGGGATCGACCAGGTAGCGATGCGGCCGCCCGTTGAGCGAGCATTTGATCCGGGAATACACCCGGACGCCTTTCACTCCGGATCTCTCGTATCCCTTGCCCATGTGCTGTGCGAATTGGAGGAGCAGATCGGGACGCGTGGTACATTTCCGGGTCTGCCATGAGGGCAGCAAGTCGGGGTCCACCGTTCTCCGGCGTCCGTTTTCGTCTACCACGAGGAGATCCCCGCGGCTGTCCTTGTCCCGGAGTTTCATGTGCCAGGCCCACTTGTGGCCTTCCTCCGTCCAGTTTGCATTGCCGGGATAGAAAAAGTGACGCAACGGCATGCCCACCTGGATGGCCATATAGATGAACGTGAATCCGAGGACGGCATAGGCTCCGACCCGCGCGCGAACCGTTTGTGCGGGCCAGTTCCGTTTCCATTCCACTGCGGTCTTCGAGAACCAGTGAGTGGAAAAAACGCGGCGCGGCCAGTCGGCCGGGAAGAATACCGTCGTCAGAGCGGTCGCCATCACTGGAAAAATTCCGATCGTGAAGAGCATCTCGTTGGTCATGTGGAAAAGAACCATGGCTCCGAATGCCCAGGGGCGCGTTTTCTTCGAGAGCAACAGGAAGGGGAGTACGAGATCGAAAAGCATTCCTCCATAGCTGACGATCCACGCGGTTGCTTCCATCCCGAGAACCGGTCCGATCAGTGGATAATCGGTCTTGTTCGCCAGCCACATGCGCACGGGTTCTGCTTGCAACCAGTCGGAATTCATCTTGGCAATCCCGCCG
>JABDJT010000234.1 GCA_013003335.1 Verrucomicrobiales bacterium
GCTGGCTTCCCAGGGCGTGAAATTTACTCAGTGCTATTCGGCCTGCGGCGTCTGCTCGCCTTCGCGCTCGGCGATTCTCACGGGTCGAACGCCTTATCGAAACGGTGTGTGGCGGCACCTTTCCGGCATCCACGAAGCGCACCTGCGGGCGAGCGAAATTACCTATATCGAACTGCTGAAAGAATTCGGCTATGAAACCTGCCACGTTGGAAAGTGGCATCTCAATTCGAAGCAGCAATTCAATGTGCCCGAGTTCCCGCAACCGGGTGATCACGGGTACGATTACTGGTTATACACCCACAACAACGCCAGCCCGAGCCACAAAAATCCCGACAATTTTTTCCGGAAGGGAGAACCTGTTGGTGAAACCGAAGGTTACTCCGCGCAAATCGTCGCGGCGGAAGCTGAACACTGGCTCGGCGAAATTCGCGATCCAAAAAAGCCGTTCGCGCTGTCCGTCTGGGTGCACGAACCGCACTCGCCCATCGCGACCGATCCGAAATTTCAGGACCTCTACGCCGGACAGGAAAACGCGAAATACATGGGCAACATTACCCAACTGGATCACTCCCTCGGCCTGGTGATGGATGCGCTGGAAAAAGCGGGCGTGGCGGAAAAAACTTTTCTCTTTTTCACCTCGGACAACGGCCCGGTAGCGCGTTTCGGCGGCACGACCGGTGGCCTTCGGGGCGGCAAACGCAGCAGTCATGAAGGCGGCATCCGCGTGCCCGGCGTGGCCCGCTGGCCCGGCCACATCAACCCCGGAACGGTCAGTGATGTACCGGTGATCGGTACTGATTTGTTTGCAACGATCCTCGAAATCGCCGGAGTTTCGCTGCCGAAAGACCGGACCATCGACGGGGTGAGCATGCTCCCCGCGTTCGAAGGAAAAGCGCTTGACCGCTCTTTGCCGCTTTTCTGGCGTACCCATGTAAGCCAGGCCGACGACCGCGTTGCCCTGCGAGCCGGGGACTGGAAAATTGTCGGAAACGATGTGTTCACCGAGTTTCAACTATTTGAAATCCAGAAGGACTGGAAAGAAGAAAACGACCTCGCTGCGAAGATGCCGGAAAAAACGGAAGAGATGAAACAAAAGCTCTTCAAAGTCTGGAAAAAAATCGAAACTGAGGGGCCGAAGGAATGGTGGCTCAATGAAAGGCAAAAACCGACCGGCCGCTCGAGGTTGAATTACTGAACATCCGTTCGATCCAAGAGGATATGTTCGATGAACAACTCTGTTTTTGACTTTACTGGATCGGAGCGAGCATCCGGGCCAGTTGCACCTTCAAGTTGAACCACTTCGACTTCCCATCCAATACATCCGGGTCCACTTCCACGCTATTCTCGAAATCCTCAAGTAGCATGGACTCCACTTCCGATGCAAATCCTGCATCGCTCACGATGGCGGTGACCTCAAAATTCAGGTTGAAAGAACGATTGTCGAAGTTTGCCGAGCCGACTGTGGCAATTTTTTCGTCGACCAGCATCACCTTCTGATGCAGAAACCCCTGCGTGTATCGATAAATCTGCACTCCAGTTTCTTCCAATGATTTGAAGTACGAATAGGAAGACAGTTGCACCAGCGTGCTGTCTGAATTTTCCGGGATGATAACCCGAACATCGACACCGCGGATCGCAGCGAGTTGAAGCGCCATTACCACTGCGGAATCCGGTACGAAGTAGGGAGAGGAAATCCAGATTCGTTTTTCAGCCTCGTTGATGGCCGAAAGAAAAAACATCTCGCAGGTGGGAACCGGATCTGCGGGGCCGGAGGCCAGGCAAATCGCCTCCATTTCGCCCGCGAAATCTTCCGAAAGATCGATTGTCCAATCCAGGTCTTCCAGCAACTCGTCCGTTGCCCATTTCCAATCCTCGACAAATGGAATCTGGATCGCTTTTACAATCGGCCCCTCGAGAACGACGTGGGTGTCTCTCCAGGGCGTATGGACCGGATGTTTGCCCAGGTATTCATCCCCGACATTGTGCCCGCCGATAAAGGCTTTTTTCCCGTCGACCACTACGATTTTCCGGTGATTTCGAAAGTTCAATTGGAACCGGTTGGACTTGCCGGAAAAATCCATGAAAAACCGGGCATCGATGCCCGCATCCTTCAATTCTTCGACGTAGTTCCCGTCCAGATCGAGGCAACCGATATCATCCATCAGGACATACACTTTGACGCCTTCTTCGGCTTTCCGGACCAGTCGTTTTTTCAATTCATCTCCAGTTCCGTCATTCCGGATGATGAAGAATTGAACGAGGATGTAGTCCTCCGCTTCATCAATGGCCTGGAAAATCGAGTCAAATGTGTCGGAGCCGTTGATGAGAAGATCGACCTGGTTTCCCTTCAGCATTGGAATGGAAGCAAGCTTCTAGAGAGATTTTTCGAGTTGGGTTTCCGCACTGGAAGGAGCTTCCGCTGCATCGAGGTTTTCCATCAATTTTTCTGCGATTGGACGGACATTCTCCAGCCCGGCCCGACGGGTCGAAACATAGCTGTCAATCCCGTCCGCTCCGAAAATCAGCCAGGCCGGAACGGCGATGGCCGGCAGCGTGTTCAACGAAATCACCCATGCGGTAGTTCCCTGCGGAGTGCGAGTTTGATTGAGGGCTTTCAGGGAAAGTGAAAAACCGATGATATGGAGAACAAGGAACACTAGGATCATAACAGGGCGCCTTCGGCGTTTCACGATCCCGAGCAACCGTGAAGTGCGGGGGAGTTTTTTGGAAAAGGCCGCGAACCATCGAGCAAGATGATCGTTCAGCTTTCCGTAGGCAGATTTGATGATGCCAAACATCGAAGGGGGGAGGAGGATTCAACCGACTTTACACTACCAAGAAGGAGACGCGAATTTTTCGGCGGATTATTGCTTCAATTTAGATAGTTCGAAATATGGGCGGGCCTACTCCCTTATCAGCGTCCGAATCTCCCTGCGTCTCGATCTTTGCAATTTTACAGGTTTGATCTGGCATCCTGCAAGAATTTTGACCGAATCAGCCTCTATTCGATGGCGCCATATTATTGAATATCAATGGAATACGAAAACCGGCATAAATCTTGCAACGAGTGTAGGTTAAAAACCTTTATTCAACATGCTCTTACAACAAATCTACGACGACTCTCTCTCTCAATATGCTTATCTCATCGGCTGCCCGAAGTCGGGCGAAGCCGTTTTGGTCGATCCTGAGCGCGACATCGACCGCTACTTGAAACTTGCGAGTGACAACGACCTTGCAATCACCGCGGTAGCCGAGACCCACATCCACGCAGACTACTTGTCGGGCGTGCGGGAATTTCTGGATCACGATTCGAAGGTCGAAGCCTATCTTTCCGGCGTCACGAATGACGACGACTGGCGCTACAACTGGGCGGAAGACCACGACCGGGTCACGCTGCTGAAAGATGGTGACCGATTCGCTATTGGAAATGTCACACTCGTTGCCCGGCACACCCCGGGTCATACTCCGGAACACCTCATGTTCCTGGTCTACGACCTTGGTGTCACCGATTGTAAAGCCGAGCCGTTCTGCGCCTTGACGGGCGATTTTGTTTTCGTCGGATCGCTTGGTCGCCCGGATCTCCTTGATACCGCAGCTGGTGAGAAGGGAACCAGCAAGGACGCGGCGAAAGACTTGTACAGCTCACTTGATGCCTTTGGAGAAATCCCTGAATTCACCCTCGTATTACCCGCCCACGGCGCAGGCAGTTCGTGCGGGAAAGCTCTTGGGTCGATTCCTTTTACATCGGCTGGTTACGAAAACCGTTTCAACGACCTCATCGTGACCGCCTCGGAAAAAGGGCAAGATTCGTTCGTCGAGGAGATACTCGATGGGCAATCAGAACCTCCGATGTATTTTGCTCGCATGAAAGAGCAGAACCGTGACGGCATTCCTCCGCTGGGTGATTTGATTCGTCCGCCAAAGTTGGATTCGAGCGAGGCGCAGTCGCTCGCTGAAAATTCAGGGCCGGACGGTCCGATGGTACTCGATACCCGTTCCGACCGACGAGATTTCATGGACACCCACTTGAAGCACTCCCTCCACGCGCCGTTGGGCTCGAAATTTTCGGAAGCTGCAGGGTCGTACGTGAAGCCGGAGAATGAAATTTACCTGGTGGTCTCAAGCGAGAACGACGTCGAAAAGGCTGTGCGCCAACTTGTGCGGATCGGGTTGGACGACGTGAAAGGCTATTTTCTCTGGCCGGAACTGGCGGCCGATTCAAACCTCAAATCCTCCATTGGGTCGATCAAAACCAAAGAAACCAGCGAAATCGATCCGGGAAAAGATCACGTCCTGGATGTCCGGTCGAAAGATGAATACGAAGAGGATCACATTCCCGATGCGGTCAATGTTCCCCACACTCGCCTGCGGGCGGACTCCGGTGACCTGCCGCAGCAAAATGGAAATGCCTGGACCGTGCACTGCGGGTCCGGCGTCAGGGCAGCTCTAGCTTCCTCGTACTTGGGCCGCCTCGGTTACGACGTGATTTACGCGGACGGCGACTACGAAAACTGGAAAAAGTAATCAGTGGCAATCTGAACGAACAGGGTTGGTCCGTTGAACGGACCCTGTTGGTTCGTCGAATCGCGTACTGTGCAGTCATCCCGTTTCTGTGATAGAAACGACGTGATGATGCGAAGATTCATGGCGCTGGCGGTAGCCTGTATTTTGGGAATTGGATTGCCTGACCCTGAGGTCGTCGCGGGTAAGGATCCGGCGCTGGCTGTCCTCGAAAAAAACTGCATCGAGTGCCATAACTCGCATGATAAAAAGGGCGACGTGATTCTCGATCGAAGTCCACTGGCTATCGATGATCTGCGCGTGATCCTGGATGTTGTGGCGGGGCCGGAGCCGGAGATGCCGCCAAAGCGGGATCCTCTTTCTGAAGACGAAATTACCGCCTTGGTAAAATGGATCGACGGCGGGGCCAGGATACCGGATAGCGTTGTGCTGCGGGACAAGCGTATGGCCGATCGTGAATGGTGGTCGTTGAGAACCCTGAAAAAACCTTCAGTTCCTGAGGTTGGCGAAGGCTGGGCGCGGAATGAGATCGACCGATTTGTTTTTGCGAAATTCAAGGAGAAGGGGTTGTCACCATCTCCGCCAGCCGATCCGCGAACGCTGGTTCGTCGACTGACGTTCGATCTCACAGGACTGCCTCCGACGCCGGAAGAAGTTCGTGCGTTTCTCCAGGATTCGAAAAAAAATCAGGGCGCCGCCTATGAAAAACTGGTCGAACGATTGCTGGCTTCCCCTCGCTACGGAGAGCAATGGGCGCGGCATTGGCTGGATGTCGCCCGCTACGGCGAAAGCCACGGTTACGATAAGGACAAAGCTCGGTTTAATGCCTGGCCGTATCGCGATTACGTGATTCGAAGTTTGAACGATGATAAACCGTGGACGCGATTTGTGCAGGAACAGGTCGCAGGCGATGTGCTTTGGCCGGACGATCCAAACGGGGTCATCGCTCTGGGATTTGTCGCGGCGGGGCCCTGGGATTTCATCGCGCATACAGAGGTTGGCGAAGAAAAAATGGATGGTCGCGTCGCCAAGCATCTGGATCGGGACGACATGGTCAGCGCGGTTTTCAACGCCTTCATGAGCACTACGGTGCAGTGCGCCCAGTGTCACAATCACAAATTCGATCCCGTTTCGATGGAGGATTATTACCGGCTGCAGGCGGTGTTTGCCGGAGTCGACCGGGCGGACCGTGTCTACGATCTGGACCCTGACATTGTCAAAAAACGCGCTGCGTTGGAATCGGAGATCGATCAGGTCAGGAAACAGATTCAGGAACTGAAAAACAAATTGGAAGCGAAAGGCGGAGAAGAATTACAACAAGCCAAAAAGCGCGTCGCGGCGCTGGAAAAATCCGGGGCTTCGAAATTAAAGACAGTTCCGGAGCACGGCTACCACAGCCAGATTGTGAAAGGTCAAGCCGCAGAAAAGTGGGTTCAAATTGAACTGCCCCAGAGAGCGGAAATCGCGACGATTCGGCTGATCGGCTGTCACGACAGCTACAACGACATCGGCGCGGGATTTGGTTTCCCAATTCGATTTCGGGTTGAGATTGGCGATGACGCGAGCTTTGAGAAGAATGTTCGAGTGGTTGGCGATTTCACGAAACGGGATTTCGCGAATCCGGGCGTCGTGCCGGTTGAGGTGAATGGAGGAGCGGGCAAATTTGTCCGCGTTACGGCAACCAGGCTTGCGGAGCGAAAGAACGATTTCATTTTCGCGCTGGCCGAAGTGGAGTTGCTTGATGGCGATGGAAAAAATCTCGCTGCGGGAACGAAGGTGACGGCAAAGGATACGATCGAAGCACCGAATCGCTGGCGGCGGACGAACCTGGTGGACGGCAAATTCACCACCGGCGGTAATCCGAAGGCGATGGCGGAGTTGGTTCAGGCGCGGAGAAACCTGGGGACAATCCTCGCCAAAATCGAAACGCCGGAACACGTGGCGAAACGTGACGGTTTGAAGAAGCGGAATTCAGAAGCCGGGAAAGAACTGAAGGAGGTGCCCGCCGGAAAAATGGTCTACACGCTGGCGACGAACTTCGAGCCGAAGAGCCGATTCAAACCGACCGGCGGAAAGTTGCGACCCGTTCATTTACTGCATCGAGGAGACTTGTCTTCGCCGGGAGAAAAGATGAAGCCGGGCGCTCCGGCTTTGTGGGACGGTTCCAAACCGGATTTCCAGCTGGATGCCGACAACGATGGCGAACGCCGCGCCGCGCTCGCACGCTACCTCACGAGCCCGGAAAACCCACTCCTTTGGCGCTCGGCTGCGAATCGAATCTGGCTTGGGCATTTCGGACGGGGGATCGTCGATTCCCCCAACGATTTCGGCCGCATGGGGATGCAGCCGACTCATCCGAAGCTCCTGGACTGGCTGGCGGCTCGCTTTCGCGAAACGGAATCAGTCAAGGATCTCCACCGGCTGATCGTGAAGAGCGCGACCTATCGCCAGAGCTCCGCCCTTGATCCTGACAAAACCAGAATCGACGGTGGGAACGTATTCTACTGGCGCGTGAATCGCCGAAAACTCCGGGCTGAGGAAATGCGCGATTCGATCCTGAGCGTGGCAGGTGTGCTGGATTTGAAGATGGGCGGGCCGAGTTTTCGGGACTTCAAATTCAAGGACGATCACACCCCGAAGTACTGGTATCACCTCCACGACCCGACGGATCCCGACACGCACCGCCGCACGATTTATCGCTTTATCGCACGGAGTCAGACGCAGCCGTTTTTGACGACGCTGGACTGCGCCGACCCTTCGCAAATGGTCGCGAAGCGGGATGAAACCACCACCGCGCTCCAGGCGCTCGCGCTGATGAACAATCCGTTCATGGAAGCGATGAGCGCGAATCTTGCGACCCGCGCGAAGTCGATCAACGAGGCGATATGGCTCGCGCTCGGTCGTCCCCCGACCGCCGATGAATCACAAATCTTATCCAGCTACGCTGAAACACACGGCATGCCCGCGACGGCACGACTGATCTTCAACTTGAATGAATTTGCCTATGTCGATTGAATCTGCCATTTCCCGACGTGGGTTCACAAAGTCGCTCGCGGGCACGCTTGGTGGCGTTGCGCTTACCGACCTGCTCGCGACTGATGGAGTATTATCAGGCACACATCACCCCGCCCGGGCGAAACGCGTCGTGCAGTTGTTCATGGCTGGAGCCGCGAGCCATGTCGACCTTTTCGATTACAAACCGCAGCTTGAAAAAGAGCAGGGGCAGCAATGGGATCCCGGCGAGGAGGTGGAGCTGTTTCAGAGTTCGCCGGGCGTCAGCCAACAGTCTTACTGGAAATTCGAACGCTACGGTCAATCTGGAAAGCAACTGAGCGAGCCGGTCTCGGCTCTCGGAAAACACGTCGATGACATCGCGTTTGTTCACAACGTCGTCGGCCAGACCGGCGTTCACAGCCAGGGCACGCTGTTACAGACCACTGGCTTCAACCGGCCCGGTTTTCCAAGCGCGGGATCGTGGGTGAGCTACGCGCTGGGTTCGGAAAATGAAAATCTTCCCAGCTTCGTCGTGTTGCCGGACCACCGCGGTTTCGCCTCGAACGGCGTGAAAAACTGGTCGTCGATGTTTCTCCCTGCTCAGCACCAGGGCACCGTGATTCGCCCAGGCAGCGAAACGCCGATCAACGATCTCTATCGACCTGACACAATTACACAAAAGGCAGACACCGATGCCTTGGCTGCGCTCCGCGCCCTGAATGAAAAACACGCCGCCGCACGCGCGGGCGACAGTCGATTGCAGGCCCGGATTCGAAGCTATGAGTTGGCGGCACAGATGCAATTGAGCGCGACCGAGGCGCTGAACGTTTCGAAAGAACCCCAGTACATCAAGGATCTTTACGGCCTTGCACCGGAAGGCCCGGGCGTCGCGGATCCAGAGATCAACCGCAAGGCTGAGGCCGAGTTTTTCGGTCGCAAATGCCTCGTGGCTCGTCGTCTACTCGAACGGGGAGTGCGGTTCGTGCAGATTTTCAGCGGGAACGAAAATGGCTTCCCGCGTCGGAACTGGGATTCTCACGAGGACG
>JABDJT010000300.1 GCA_013003335.1 Verrucomicrobiales bacterium
GGCTATTGCTTCGAAGTTCCCGCCAAAGAATCGATCGGCCTCACCAAGCCGGTTGCGTTGAAAGCGATGGGACGTTTTCGGCACGAGGCGATCGCGATTCATCCTTCCTCCGGCGCCGTGTATCTGACAGAAGACCGCAGCGACGGTTGCCTGTATCGGTTTTTGCCGAAAACCCCGGGCAAACTGGCGGACGGCGGGCGTCTCCAGGCTCTGAAAGTCACCGGTCGGCAGGCGAAATCGACCCGGAACTGGCCGAACGAAGAACGATTTCCCCAAAACGAACGTCTTCCCGTCGAATGGATTGACCTCGAAGACGTCGAATCACCGAATGACGACCTGCGTCTCCAGGCGCAGAAAAAAGGGGCGATCCAGTTTTCGCGCGGGGAAGGCATGTGGTACGGCAGCGAGGACGAGGTGTTCGAAGAATCGATTTATTTTGTCTGCACCGATGGCGGTCAAAACCAAAACGGCCAGGTGTTTCGCTATTTCCCGGCCGAAAACGAGGGAGAGGGAGCCGGCGAACTGGAATTGTTCCTGGAACCAAACGACACAGCGTTGCTGACGAAAGGCGACAATATTTGCCTGTCTCCGTGGGGCGATTTGTTCATTTGCGAGGACTCCAAGAACCACAATCACATTCGGGGCGTGAACCAGTCCGGCGAGATGTATACCTTCGCCCGGAACGTGAAAGACAAATCCGAGTTCGCCGGAGCCTGCATTTCCCCCGACGGCAAAACGATGTTCGTGAACATCCAGACCCCGGGCGCGACCTACGCAATCACCGGCCCGTTCTAACCGGGGTGGGTCTGCAATCGGATCAAATCATCCGTAGACCTCGTTCGGGTCGTAGCTTTGTTCCGCGATTTCGGCTTCGAGGCCTACGGGATCACCGGCTTCTCCGATACGGCGGTAAAAACAGGAACGATAGCCCGCGTGGCAGCAGCCCGGACCTTTCTGCGTGACTTTCAGGACCAGCGCGTCCTGGTCGCAATCCGTCAGAATTTTCTCGACCACCTGGGTGTGTCCGGAAGTCGCTCCCTTGTGCCAGAGCTTCTGGCGGCTGCGGGAAAAATAAACCGCCTCGCCGATCTCGATGGTTTGCCGGAGCGACTCGGCGTTCATGTAGGCGACCATGAGGACTTCGCCGGAGGCGGAATCCTGCGCCACGGCGGTGATAAGACCTTTGTCGTCAAATTTCGGGGCGAAACCGGGACCGTGCTCGATGGCTTCTTTGTCGGTGCGTTCAGCGAAGGAGATGTCACTCATGGCAGGATTGATTTTGGGTTCGACAACCCTAGCGACCGCGTTCATAGATGCAAACGCAACCACATGAATCGCGGCGTTTTTATCAGTTTCGAAGGCTCCGAAGGATGCGGCAAATCGACCCAGATTGCCCGCCTCGAAAGCCGGCTGGCCGGGGAGGGACACGAGGTTCTCCGAACGCGCGAACCGGGCGGGACAGTTCTGGGCGAGCACGTGCGGAAATTACTCCAGCACACGCCCGAGGTGGAAAACATGACGCCGGAGTCCGAGCTGTTCCTGTTCGCCGCGAGTCGCGCGCAGCTGGTTCGGGAAAAAATCCGGCCGGCACTCGAAGCGGGGACCTGGGTGATTGCGGACCGGTTTCTCGACTCGACCACGGTCTACCAGGGAATCGGCCGCGGCCTCGGCGTGGAGGAAGTGAACGCGATGAATTCTTTCGCCATCGGGGATACGAAACCGCAGCTAACCATCCTGCTTGATCTCGATGCCGAAACTGGGCACCAGCGCGCGGTGGAATCCGGTGACGACGGGCCGGATCGCATGGAAAATCAGCCGATGGAATTTTTTGAAACGGTGCGGAACGGCTACCTCGAACTCGCGAAACAGGAACCGGACCGGATCGCCGTGATCGATGCCTCGAAATCGATCGAGGAAGTGGAAGCAGCGATCTGGGCGGAATGCGAAGGGAGGCTGAAGATATGAGTTTTTCGCTCGAACGGGCCACCGATTTGTTGCTGGAATCCCACCGCCAGCAGCGCCTTGCCCACGCTTACCTGATCACCGGCCCGGAAGGATCAGGAAAGCAGGCTCTCGTGAAATCGGTCATCAGCGCAGTTTCGGGAGTCGATCGAACCGGAGATTCCACGCTGGAGGATTTGCGGAGCGCGACCACAACGGTCATCATGCCCCAGTCCAAATCGCGGCGCATCACGATTGATGAAATCCGAGAAATCGAGCACACCCTCCAGATGGCCGCGGAGCCGGGCGTGACGAAATTTGCGATCGTGGTCGATGCGGACCGGATGGGGCTGGAAGCGGAGAACGCTTTTCTCAAGACGCTTGAGGAACCGCCCGCTGCGTCGATGCTGTTCCTGATTTCCGCCCAGCCGGAAATGCTGCTCGACACGATTTTGTCCCGCTGCATCAAGGTTTCGCTGAAAGGCCCGTCGGGCCCGGTGTCGGTGAGCGACAGCGCCCGGAAACTGCTGGATGCGTTGAACGATTATACGTTGAAAGGAGATGTCGCCGTCACCCCCGCCCTCTACCTGCTGGCCCGGTTCACGGAATTGTTGCAGGAGGAAAAGGCGAATATCAAATCGCGGAATGACGAGGCGATGAAGGAGGAATCGGCGGCCTACAAGAACAAGACCGACGGGGAATGGCTCAAGACACGGGAGGACTTCTACAAGGCTGTCACCGAATCGGAGTATCTCGGCGAACGAAACCGGCTGGTGGAGTTTCTCGTGACGTGGTTTGGCGACGCCCTGCGCCAGCAAAACGGTTCGCCGCACCTCGATTTACCGGAATACACGAAGGGCACCGGACAGATCGCGAAGCAGTTTTCCCCCGGGGAGTTGAATCAGAAAATCGAAGGAATCCAGGATTTGCGGACGCAACTCACGTCCACCAACGCGAATGAAAAACTGGTTCTCGAAGCCGGGTTCCTGCGGGTGTTCTCGTGATTTGCGATCCAACAGGGTTGATTCGATGAACGCACCCGGTTCATTCGTTTTCTGCGTCGAGCCACGTCAGTTTTCCGTCAGGGATCAACTCTACCAGGTCCGGCAGATCGTAAACGCGCAGGGCTCCGTGGGCGACGTTGTGGATGTGCCGGGTGGGCCGGTTCGATTCGCGCATGAGGGAACCCCAGCTTTTCAGGCCGCCGTGAAGGGTCACGCTTTCGAATAAATCCGGCTCCAATGCCGCGGCATGGAGAGCGGCGGGAACGATTTCGCCGTAAGCATGCAGGTGAAGCGGCGGCTTGGTTTCCGCGTTGGACGCGATCGATTCCGCCAGCATCAGGATCTGCTCGGTCCGGTATTTCAGGAAACTTTCGCCGAGCATGTAGGCGATCGCGGCGTCGGCTCCGTAAAATCGCCAGTTTCGCGTTTTCGTTTCGCCGATGTCGCAAAGGTCGGCCGCATAGAGCCACTGCCGGTCGGGGGCGGTCAGGATTTTCGTGCCGACGGCGGGGTGGGTCTTGCCGATTCCTTCGTCGTGGAGAAACAGCACGATTTCGGCGGATTTCGGATCCAATTGGAGGGAGTCCTCAAGATTCTGGAAATACATCGCCATCGGGATTTTCAGGCCATCGCTGGTTTCGAGGATCAGCTTCGCGCCGATCCCGGGATCGAGCTGGTCCTTGTCGACCGGGGTTTGCGAGGCAACCGCGATTTTCTCCAACCCGAGAATCTCCCGCACTGCAGCGCGTTTCCCCGCCGGGGCGAGAGCCGCCCACGCGTCGGCCCGGGCGGTGGCCAGTTGTTCGGCGCGGGCCGCGTTCAAATCGAACATCGTTTTCGCTCCCTCGAGTTTCACGACCTGTCCTTCCGGAGTGCAGAGCAGGTCGACGTCCTTTTCGACGGCGATCTCGTCCGGCTCGGTGATGACGATGTCCTTTTCCAATAGCCAGCGGGAGAAAAAGCGGGCGGAGCCTTCGCGGAGACCTTTCGAGTAGCCGTGTTTTTCCGGAACTTCGACCAGCCCGATCCGCTCGGACGCGCCGAGCTTGGTGTAAATCTGTTTTCCCTGCCGGAAAGCCAGCCAGGTGCCGTCGATCGGGACGAAATCGTAGGTCGCAGAAAGAATCATCGTCGGTTTCGGCGCGCGGAGAATCGCGTAATCGGGATGATCGAGTCCTTCGCGGATTTGCGCGAAATGGTTTTGCTCGGCATCACCCGGACCGGGCGATTCATTTTTCTGCCGGGTCGTCGTTACGAAACAGCCGGGAGCCGCCGCCCGGATTCGCGGGTCGAGGGCCATGAGAAAACTGGTCATGTTGCCGCCACCGGAGTTACCGGTGCAGCCGAGCTGGTCCGGATCGATTTCAGGCCGGGAAGCGAGGTAATCCAGTCCCCGAATGCCGTCCCAGATCATGTAGCTGGCCAGACCGCGCCCGAGCGGGATTGGCGCCACTCCAAGCGCCTGGTGTTCGCTGGAACCTCTCAGCAGGCCGGCTCCTTTCTCGTTCAGCAGCTGCTTCCGTTCGCCCTGGCCGATCGGATCGTAGCAGAAAACAGCGAGGCCGTTTTTCGCGAGGAGAATGTTCACCTTCTGGTAGATCCCGGCGGCTTTGCCGTTCTCCGTGTGGCCGCACGGATGCAGGATCCCCGGCACCCGCTTTTCCGCGCTCGCACCGGCCGGCAGGTAGAGATTTCCCGTCACGAAAAATCCGGGCTGCGATTCGAAAATCACCTTCTCGACGCGGTATCCGTCCCGCTCGAGAACGCCGGTCGTGCGGGCATTCAAGGGCGTGCCGGGCTGGAACGAGTCAAGATCGACCGTTTTCGCGAAAAAATCACGGAGCCGGTCCTGGTAAGCAGTGATCTGTTCCGGGGTGTCGAGGGCATCGAGCGTTTCCAGTCGCCGATCGAGAGCGGCGTGAACTTTGCCCCGCAAATAACTGCGCATCATCTGCGCTTTCTTGTCCGCGTTGAAATCTTCAGGGAGGACACGGAAGGCCGGCTTTTCCTGTCCGGCGGAAGGGGAGGTGACGAGCGTTGCGACGAAGATCGCGGTTAGAATCGCTCTCATGGCTTAACCGGGCGGCGAAAGTTTCGTCACGGTCAGCGGCCGGATCAAATCGCTGTAGGTTTTCCGGTCGATCCGGAACACGTCGGGCGAGTCGTCTTTCTGGCCGTAGTAAAACAGGTCCGAAGTCGAAGGCGCAAATTTCAAGGTGTGCTCGATATCGCGGGTTTCGCCCACGGCGGGATCGAATTCGCTGACGGTGATCTGGTAAATCAGGGAGGGCGTTTGCAGTTTTTGATAGGGGCCGGTCAGGTTCACCTGCCAACCGGCAGCCGACAGCGAGCCGAGCGTTTCGCGGATGCGTCCGGCCACTTTTTTGTCGATCCGGCCGGTGATATCTTTCCCGCCCTGCTTGCCTTCCCAGGTGTCTTTCTTGAAATCATATTCCAGCGAAACGGTGGGTTCCCCCGGCCGGATACGCTTGATTTCTTTCAGGTGGAAAGCGTTGAAGCTCATCAGCTTCAATGATTTCCAGTTCGCGATGTTTACCGGGATCGCCTGGGGCAGGTCCGGCGGCACTTCGTAAATGTAGGGTTCGCCGAGAATGTTCGCGAAAACGCGGACCTCGTCGTCTTCCCGCCGGCCAATCCGCAAGATCCGGTTCAGCTTGTCCTCGTGTTCCGGGGAAATTTCCATTCCCTCCGGCGGGCGAATGCGGAAAATCACCTGGAGAGCCGGCGGTTCGAGACCGTGTTCGGGCAACAGGGCCGCGGAATCGCTGACAAAATCGAGCACCTCAGTGTCGTTCACCGCCGAGACGAGCCGGCTCACGGCAGCCTGGTTGGCCGGTTGCCAGCGCTCGTTAACGAGGGCATCCCACTGCAGGCCGTTTTGCGTGGGCGTGGAGCGAAGCCGGATTTGAGGCTCTGTCCGGCTTTGAATCGTGATCGACTCAAGCAGCATCGGTGGAACTTTGTTGAGGTGCAGGTCGCGGAATTCATTCGGCGATTGCGGCAATTTGTTGAGCAGATCGGACCGGACCAGGTACCGGGCCGGGCGATCAGAAATCACGGCTTCCAGCAGGTCTTCGGACATTTTTCCGTCCTCGTATTGCGGCGTCAGGAACAGGCGCACCGGCTCTTCGGATCCAAAATAGGTCAGCTCGAAGGCGAGGCTGTCGTCGGGGACCGGGTTCGGGATCGTCGGCTCGATACCGTCCTCCATCACGTCGATAATCACGATCGATCCGAGTCCCGAGACCAGTTCTTCCAGCACCTTCTTGTTGGCCCGCGTTTGCAGCGGCTTCGTAATCGTCCAGTCGATCAAGGGCGGTTGAATGGTCCGCTGAATCTGGATGTTCCCGCGGGCCGTATTGACCACGACTTTCACGAGGCGATCCGGCGGGGAACCGCTCAGGCGCGGATCGCGCAGGCTTTTGACGGGGTCTGCCAGGTAGGCTCGCGGGTTGCCGTCAACGACATACACTTCCTGCCGCTCCTCGGAATTCGGTACCCGGGCGTAAACGGCGTTCGACATCGGTGCGGCTCCGCCGATCAGCACGACTTCCGTGAGTTCCGGTTCTTCGACCCCTTCCTCCGTCGATTTTTTGGAAAGCTCCACGCGAATTACGTTGCCGGAATCGAGGCCCATGTCGGCCGCGGAAATCTCGTTCTCGCCTCCGATCTCGGACCGCTCGATCTCGTCGAGAATCGAGAGGTGATTCAGCTGGTCCAGCAACGCGGCGGCGGCGTTCGGGTCGATCCGGTCGCGGATCGGTTCGGTGAAAAACCAGAATCCGCTGACTTTTTCCATTTTTACGTCACCGGCGGGCCGTCTCACCACAACCTGATCAATCACGGCCGCCTCAAATCGGGTCAGCACGTTGCCCGCGCCCGATCCGTCACCACCGGGAGGATTGCGGTTCACCCACGAAATCGCCAGGGCGAGAATCAGGGAGATTCCGGCTAAAACGGCTGTGGTGGTGATTTTCATGGATTCGAATGAACCGGGTGGTTTGGCGTCCAGACCCTGTTGGATCGTATATCAGGCCCGTCGTCGAAACCAAACAATTCCGCCCGCCAGGATGGCCAGGCCGGGCAGGAGAAAGGTGGAAATCGTCTGCAGGGTGCTGAATTGAGCGGGTGAAATATTGAGGGTGAATTCCGAGGGACGGCGCGAGGAAATTCCGGTGAGCTGCTCGCGGTTGATGATCCAGTTCAGTGAGGCCATCGCAAAATCGGCGCTCACTTTCGAAGTGGCACCGCCGGCATCGATCACGTCCGGGTTTCCGACCACGATGAGCCGCGATGTCCGTCCTTTCAGCTCCGCATCGCCGGGGTCCCCGACTTCGATTGCCGCCCCGACCCAGACCGGCGGTCCATTGTCCTGTTTTTCATCGAAGGCGACGTCTGCCAAATGGTATTCCGTTTCCCCCCAGTAACCCTGGTTGGCGAAAAGGATCGGGCTCGGCCAGATATTCTGCGAGCGGATGCCGGGATCCTCGAACTGCACGTCGAGCGACTGGGTTTGCCCGCGCATCTGGGTCGTCTTGGCCGGCAAATCAGGACCGCGACCGTCGCCGACCACGCCGCTGATGATTCCCACCGGCACGTCCGTACTCTTCCGCGCCGCCATGCCGGGGATGCTCCGGACCGTCAGCACGCGGTCGTCTCTCGGCAGGACGCCGTGTTCGCGAAGCAGGGAATTCAGGTTCGGCGTGTCGGCCGAGGGATCGAGGAAAATCAGCAGGCCGCCCTTCCGCTCTTTCCAGAAGGATTGCACCATGTCGAGTTCCCGTTCGGAAATATCGTTGGTGTTCCCCGCAAAAATCAACGCCTCGGCGTCGTCGGGAATCGACAGCGCGCCTTCCAGAACGAGCGTTTCGACCCGCGCGTTTTGCGTTTCGGCCATCCGCTGAAACTGCGTCGCTACCTGCATGACCTGGTCGGCCTGCCGGTCGCCGCCGACGAGATAAATCTTCCGCTTCTGTTGCTCAGTCACTTCGAGAATCGCCGAAGTGATCACTTCCTCGCCACGAAATTCCCGGACCCGGTTCGTCGCGGGATCCCGCACCACCATTTCCTCTGCATTGACGGTTTTCATCCGCCCGTCACCGGCGATCACGACGATCTGGCTGCGGCTGAATTGCAGGCCGTGCTCGTTTTTCAGGGACGCGAGACGTTCGCCGCTCCGGCTCAGGTCAAGAACCTCGGATTTGACGCGGTTGCCACCGAACTGGTCATACTGTTGGACGATTCCTTTGACGTCGGAAAACAGCTCGGCGCTCCCGAGAAATGCCATCACGATGTTCACGTCCGTGTTCAAACTGCGCAGCGTGCCGATCGACGTTTCGCTCAGGGTGAACTTCCGGTTCTGGGTCAGGTCCCAGGTCTTGTTCCGCTTGCAGCTCAAAAAATTCACCTGGCCGAAAATCACGATCATCAGCAGGACCTGGAACACCACGTGCCCGAAAATGCGCCACCGCTCCAGCATGCGCGGCACTTCCTGCGCCTCGGATTCCTCCGGCTCGTCTGGTTTGTCCGGTTTGTCCGGCGATTTCACAGCGGCCACCGGTTCCGTGACCGGGGCAGTCGGACCCGTCTTCTCCGGTTCCACGGGCGCTGTTTTCTCTTCTTCAGCGTCCGGAGACGGTTTGCGGGTCTTCTGTTTTTTCTTTCTCGCCATTCTGTCAAAAAATTGTCGTCACGCCTTCCATTTTCGGTATTCCAGCACGTGATGGGTCAGGGCCAGCAGCACGGCGCTGAAGCTCAGGTAATACACAAAGGGCCGCGTATCGATCAGGCCCTCACTCAGCGTGCTGATGTGTTCGATCGTCGAAAAATAATTCAGGCCAGCGGTCCATTGCGATTCCGGCAGGGCATTGATGTACAGAAGGAAACCCAGCATGTAATGCATCATCACCCCTACGAAGGTCAACATCGCCGCGATCAGCTGGTTCTGCGTGACCGACGAGGCAAACACCCCGATCGAGATGTTGAAGGTGCCCACCAGCATCAGGCCGATGAACGCGCCCCAGAACGCTCCGTTGTGAAACGCCTCGGACTGGCCCGTCACCAGTTTGAAAATCGGGAAAAACAGGAACATCGGCAGGATCAACACGCAGTAGAGCACTACCGTGGCGAAAAATTTGCCGAGTACGACTTCGGAGGTCCGCACCGGGGCGGTGAACAGGCCTTCGAGGGTCCCCATTTTCCGTTCCTCGGCAAAGAGCCGCATCGTGATCAGGGGAAACAGGATCAAAAAGCCCATCCAGAAAAACCCGGACCCGACCAGGTTGAATATCAGGCTGCGCGGCATGATTTTCTGCTGCATCGATTCCACCGTCCGCGCGAAGAGGAATCCGGCGATCCCGGTGAAAAGCGCCATCAGCACGTAGGCCAGCGGCGACAGGAAAAACGACCGCAGCTCCTTACAGAAAATGATCCAGAAAGCGCGCATCACCGATTCGAAATCCCGAACCAACAGGGTTTGTTTGGCGAACCAACCCTGTTCATTCGTTTTCTCCTTTCCCGTTTGGTGTGGTTTTCCCGGCCAGGGTCAAATCGACAAAAGCATCTTCCAGTGAGGCGCGGTGCTGAACCAGCTCGCGGAGCACCCAGTTTTTTTTCACCGCCAGTTCATAAAGTGCCTCGCAAATTTCCGTGTTGGCGACCGTCCGGATCTCGATCAGGGCCCATTCCTGTCGCGTATCCACGTGGCGAACGGTTTTCACCCCGGCCATCTGCTCGATTTCCTCGAGGACGAGTTGTGGGTTGCCTTTCACCTGGAGGGACACTTTTCCGGCCGCCCGCAACCGCCGGACGAGCGCTTGCGGGGTGTCGGAGGCGCGGATTTTGCCGTGATCGATGATGATGACCCGCCCGCAGGTCATTTCGACTTCGTGCAGAATGTGGGTGGAAATCAGGATCGTGTGCCGTTCGCCCAGGTGCCGGATCAGCTCCCGCACCTGCCGGATCTGGTTCGGGTCGAGACCATTGGTTGGCTCATCGAGGATCAGCAGTTCCGGCTTGTTGACCAGCGCATCCGCCAGGCCGACACGCTGCTTGTATCCTTTGGAAAGCGTCGCGATCATTTTCCGCTGCACATCAGCGAGGCCGCAGATATCCATTGCCTCGTTCGTGGCGGAGCGGGATTCGCGGTATTTCATGCCCTTCAGCCGTGCCCGGAAACGCAGGTATTCCTGCACCCGCATGTCCGAATAAAGCGGCACGTTTTCCGGCATGTAACCGACCCGTCTCCGCACGTTGATCGAGTCCCGGAAAATATCGTGGCCCGCGACCTTCGCTTTGCCTTCCGTGGCGGACAGGTAACAGGTCAGCATGCGCAGCGTGGTGCTTTTTCCCGCGCCGTTCGGGCCGAGAAACCCGACAATTTCCCCCCGCCCGACATCGAACGAGATGGAATCGACCGCCGTCCGCCCGGCGTAGCGCTTCGTGAGATTGGTCACGTGAATCATGAAAAAACCGTCTGCCGGACCCGTTGGGAAAAGCAGGCTGTGAGCGGCTGATTTTAAGGGGAAATCCGGACAGTGGCAACGGGGATTTTGAGCTTCGCAGGCAGGGGTGCAGGAAGTTCAATCAGGCATCAAAACCGCGACCGGTATAAAAGAAGAAGGTGCTTGAGACGCGGAGTCTCAAGCTCCTTGAAGTCTTCAGCCCGGCCGATACCGAAACCTGCCCCGGTGATTCAGGTGGTTTCCGAAAACCCGGGGGTTAATTGTTGCACTGAAATCCTTTACCAAACAGGTTGGCCTTTCCGTGAATGGCCAGTTTCCTGTGCAAGAATTCCGATTTTGACCCTGCTCACCGGATTTAGCGCTCGATCCTCACCCTCCGGCAAAGCCGGGAGCCGAATTCCTCAAATCCGCTTTCCTCGAAAAACGCGCGCGCCGGGGAATTAAAGGCCCCGACCTGGAGAAAAATCTGCGTGACGCCGTGGGCCGTTGCGAGGCGGTCGCAATCCTCCAGCAGCAGCTGTCCCAGGCCCGAGCGCCGGAAAGCCGGTTCCACCTCGATCTGGCAGAGATGCCCGATCCGCCGCGCCCGGGTGAACACCGTTTCCGGTTTCTCCTCCACTGCAAAGACGACGTGGCCGGCGATGATTTCCGATTGCCCGTCCTCACTCACGGTCGCCACCCGGATGACCGTGTCCGGCTCGTTGAGCTGCGATTCGAGGTGGCCTTTCGCAACGTCCACGTCGAACGTCCGGTAAACGTCCGGGAACGCCTCTGTATGAGCAGTCTGCAAACGAACCATCGCCTCCGCCAGGGCAGGGAGGTCGGCGTCGGTTGCGTCGCGGATGGAAAAATCAGGCACAGCGCTCGAAGTGTGGAGGGGAATCGGTGGATTGGCAAATTTCGGCCCCGACCGGTGAACCAATTTGCTTGCAATACGCACGCTTCCGCCGGATCTGTGCCCGATGGCAGCCTCACCCCTGGAGCGAAACAATGTTCGGATCAGCGGTTCAGGCCGGCAGCCCATGATGTTTGCCCACGGCTTCGGCTGTGACCAGACGATGTGGAGATTCCTCGCGCCGCGCTACGAAAACCGCTTTCAAATTGTGGCCTTCGATTACGTAGGATGCGGAAAATCGGATTTCTCCCAATACGATCCGGAGCGGTACGCTGCGCTCGAGGGTTTTGCCGAGGACATCGTGGAAATCGCCCGTGCGGCGGAATTGAAGGACATCGTGTTCGTCGGGCATTCCGTCAGCAGCATGATCGGTTACCTCGCCGCCCGGAAGGAGCCGGAGTTGTTTTCCCACCTGGTCCTGCTCGTCCCGTCCGCCTGCTATATCAATCACCCCGACTACGAAGGTGGCTTCGCCCGGGAGGACCTGGAAGGCCTGATCGATCTCATGGAAAAAAACGATCTCGGGTGGGCAGGGTTTCTCGCGCCACTAGTCATGCAAAACGAGAACCGGCCGGAACTCACCCTTGAACTCGAGGAAAGCTTTTGTGCCGCCGATCCGGAGATCGCCCGCCAGTTTGCCCGGGCCACCTTCCTGTCTGATAACCGCGACGACCTCACCCCGTTCCATCCGGCGCCGCTCATCGTCCAGTGCCGGGACGACCGGATTTCTCCGCAGCCCGCCGTCGAATTCGTCCGCCAAAAACTCGAGGGCAGCGTGCTGGAATGCCTGCCCATCGGCGGTCATTGCCCGCACATGACCCACCCGGACGAAACCGCGGCTGCCATCGACGCCTACCTCGAACGCGAAAATCTCCCGCGGAAATCCTGACTGCCGCGATGTCCCGGAATTCCATCCACAACTCGCCGGACCTGTTTGGTGCCATCCGGGCCGATCGGGACTGCCGGATGACAGAGGTGAACCAGACCCTCGCAAATTGGGTGGAATACGAACCGGACGAATTGGTCGGGACCCGTTTCGACTCACTCCTCGACGGGGCCGGCCGCCTGTTCTTTGAGGCCCAGTGCCTCCCGAGTCTCGAGATCGGGCACTCATTCGAAGAAGTTCACCTCAGCCTGCAAACCCGGTCCGGTGAACGGGTTCCGGCCCTGATCAATGCGGTCCTTCACACCGGGGAAGAGGACTCCTGGATCGAGTTCGGCATCGTCCGCATGTCCCGCCGGGCCCGAATCGAAGACGAACTGCTTCGCGCCAAGAAACTCGCCGTCCAGGCCGATCAGGCGAAATCCCGCTTTCTCGGAGTGATCAGTCATGAGCTGCGGACACCCATCCAGACCATCTCGATGGGAGCCGAGGTGCTCCTTGGCGAAGGCGTCGGCCCGCTCACCGACCGGCAGCGCGAGCTCCTGGAAGGCTGCCGCGAAGCCGGATCGAACCTCTCCCACCTCATCAACGACATCCTCGATTTCGCGCGGCTGGACTCCGGAAAAGTCGGCATCTGCCTGGAAGTCGTATCCGCCAACGATTGCCTCAAACGCACCTGGTCTCTCCTCAAGCAGCGGATCGAAGCCTCGGAAATCAACCTCCGGACGGAATTTCATGACGACAACCCTTTCGTGACCGGCGATTCGGCGCGGATTCAACAGATTCTTCTCAACCTCGTCACCAACGCCATCAAGTTCACTCCCGAAGGCGGGCAAATCACCACCCGCGTGGCCGTGTCCGACGATGGTCACACCGTTACATTCGAAGTGGAGGACACGGGCTGTGGAATCGAGCCAGTCGATCTCACGAAAATCTTTGAAGCATTCGTCCAGGTCGGGGATCGGGAAACTCGCGGCAAAGGCATCGGTCTCGGACTTGCCATCAGCCGCGATCTCGCTCACGCCATGAAGGGGGAGATCCGCGTCTCCAGTATACCGGGGGAGGGGTCCACCTTCAGCCTCGGTCTTCCGAAAGCCGCGGAGTGATCCCGGGTCCCGGGCTCAGGGCACGCCTCGAGATGTCGTTTTCGAAAGGGAACGACCCCGTTCACCGGGAACAGTTGCCCGGAGGCAGGAGCTATTTCTTCCGGTCCTTCGGAGCTGCGGCGGGGTTCTCCAGCGGTGGACCGATGAGAACGGCCACGT
>JABDJT010000315.1 GCA_013003335.1 Verrucomicrobiales bacterium
AATCTGAAAGAGTGGCTGAAAACGGGAGGTGCGGACAAAAAATGGGACGTCATCCATTTCAACTGGGGCCTTCACGATTTGAAATACATGGGCCCGAACGGCGAAAACCTGGCCGATCCGGAAGCACCGGACAGCAAGCAGCAGGTTCCGCCGGCCGAGTACGAGAAAAATTTGAACGAACTGGTTGAGACATTGAAAGCGACCGGTGCGAAATTGATCTGGCGGAACACCACGCCTGTTCCTCCCGGTTGCAAAGGTCGCATGGTCGGCGATTCCGCGAAATACAATGAGATCGCTGCCAAAGTGATGAAAAAACACAGTATCCCGACGCACGATCTGTTCACCGTTTCCAAGGAACGGATGGAGGAATTGATGCGCCCGGCCAACGTGCATTTTCACGGCGAAGGCAACAAGGTGCTGGCAAAACTGGTTGCCGACCGGATCGCGGAAGAGCTTTGACTCGCTTCGCGATCAGTTCCCGATTCCGCCGAGGAACCGGGTCGACAGCGGTTTGACGCTGAAGAGATAAAACGGCGGTTCGGTGACGTCCTTACCGCTGTTGAAAATCTTGGTACGGTGCAGCTGGTTGCTGAAAAAATGCAGTCGGCCGTCGTCCCCGAATTTCAGCCCTCCCGGCCAGACAATCCGGGGATCCTGCACCAGCAGGTGAAGATTCAGGTAGTCGTCTTCGGGCGTGACGTAGTCGATCGAACCCCGCGCAATGTCAGTGAAATACACGTTGTTCTTCGAGTCGATCGCGATGGAATCGCAAATCGGTTTCACGGAAAACCCTTTCACCTGCGTTTTCAGCGAATCGGGACTGAGCGCCGCATCGCGGAGCAGATCCGTGCGAATGCGAAACAGCGTCGTTCCATCCCGCGGACCGTAATACAGCCACGTTCCTTTGCGGTCGACTGCGAGCGCGCTGACCCCGGAAAGAAAATCGGTCTTCCCGCCATCGGCACGCTTTACCTCGACAAATTTTCCATCTAGCTGAATTCCAACGCCGCGCTGGGGCCGAACCGATTCATGGCCTTCCAACACGCGCCGGCTTCGGCCGTTTGATAAATTCACCACGATGATCGCCGCATCATCTCCGCCTGCCGGATCGCTGATGTAGGCAAACGGATGATTCGGATCGAGCGTGATGTTGCGCAAAAAGGAGGTTTTCCGAACCGCGAAAATCGGAATGATTTGCTGCAGTTCATTCCTCTTCGAATCCCAGCCGACAATTTTCTCCTGAGTCTCCGAGCGGCTTCCGTTGTCCAGCATCCAGACCACGCCTTTCTCGTCACAGCAAATCCCCACGACCGAATCGAGTTCCTCGCCCGGACTGGCTCCGCTGCCCGGCACGTTCATTTGCAGATTCGGAAACGCTTTCCACTTCCCGTCGCGCGTCAGGCGCATCACACGGTATTCCGGGTCAAAGAACGGATGACAGGAAATAATAAAATCCCCGTTCGGAAGAAGACACAGCCCACCCGGTCCATCCGGAGCCTGGGCCGTTTCCTCGAGCGTGTCCTGATTTCGCTTGAACAGCTTCGGGAACTCAATTTTCCCAAACGTGTCCTTCAACCCCCCGCCCTGTGCCCGCACTTCGTTGCCCGGCAGGGCCACGCAAGCAGCAAGTGCGATGGCAATAGCCCCCGCCCACCGAAAATCGGTAACAGTTTGGCCTGGCAGGCAAATTTCCCTGAATATTCCCATTCCAGAAAGCAAAAATCGTGACGTATCGTCGGTTCGGGCGCGAAGTATAGCGGGTTTTCAAAATTGGAAAAGTTGAAATCCCTTTTCCTGAAAACGCGCCCCATTCTGAAAAGTTAGGGTTTTTTAACAAAAAAAGCAAAAATTCGATTCAACAGGGTTGGTTCTGGCAATTCACCCCTGTTCGATCGATTCCGTTCGAGGTATGATTCCAGCCATGAAAATCCCGGTTTTTCTGATCTGTTTTTTGATTCCGGCATTGGCGCTCGCTGATCCTGTCCACATCGAGCTCGATGCCGGAAAATTTGATCGACCGGCGGGAACGATCATCACGGCAGTGGTGACCGGATTTCCGGGCGGAGCGACTGGAGCCGTAATCGAGCCCGGGCAAATCGGAGGGCAAATCGCCGGCGGAAAGTTGTTCTGGCGCCTGAACGCCGACCTGAAAGCGGGGGAAAAACGGCGCTTTACAGCGCAGGCTGCGAAGGTGAGCGGATCGATGGGCTGTGCCGAATCAGATGCCGCCATCGAGCTGAACCACGCCGGAAAACCGGTTTTGCGATTCATCAAGAAGCCGACTGCGGAAGCGAAGAACCATGAACCGGCCTTCACGCGCACGGGATACATTCATCCGCTCCTGACGCCCGCCGGACGGGAGATCACGGGCGATTACCCTGCCGATCACGTTCATCAGCACGCCCTGTTTTTCGCGTGGACGAAAACGAAATTTGAAGGCCGGAAACCGGAATTCTGGAATCAAAAGCTCCAGGCCGGACAGGTTCGCTATGCGAAAACCAACCACGCCATCAGCGGACCGGTCTTCGCGGAATTTTCAGCCACGAACCTGTGCGAGGACCTGACCGCAGACGAACCGAAACCGGTCGTCTCCGAGACCTGGCAAGTCCGGGTTTGGCAAACCGGCGAAGACAACGACTCGTTCCTGGTCGATCTCGAACTCACCCAGGCCTGCGCTTCCGATTCGCCGCTGGAGATCGAAAAATACCATTACGGCGGCATGGCGATCCGGGGCAATTCCGCCTGGATGCCCGGGAAAAAAGGCGAAAAGCCTCCCGGAAGCTTTCTCACCAGCGAGGACAAATCCCGTGAGAACGGAAATCACAGCCGGCCGGAGTGGGTCAGCCTGCACGGCCCGCTCGAGGGCGGTCACGCTTCGGTGACGATTTTTCCGCACCCGGAAAATTTCCGGCATCCCCAGTGGGTCCGGCTGCATCCATCGAAACCGTATTTTGTTTTTTCGCCGATGGTGGAGGAACCGTTCGAAATCACGCCGGAAACTCCCTATCGCGTCGCGTTTCGGTATCTAGTCGAGGACAGAAAACCCGACCCGGAAAAGCTGGAAGTCGTTCGACGGAATTTTGCGGATCCACCCGTGGCAAGACAGGTCGCCGAGTGATCATTTTTTCTCTTCCACGATGCCGAGGACACCGGCAAACCAGTTCGTGTCGGGAACGGGCCCGGTCACCCCGCGGATAAACACGTCGGAAATATCGCCGTCGAGATACAGCGCGGACGGACAACCGAGTTTGTCGCGAAACAGTTCGGCGAAACCGTAGAGATTGATCTGCCCTTTTCCGGGAGTGCGATCCGAGCAAACGAGGACAACCGTTCCGTTTTTCGTGACCCCAACGCCATTGCGGATCAGCCGGCTGGTCGAAGGCTCGTTGAAAGCCGGGTGAATCTTTCCGCGATTCACCAGGAGCGGTCCGGACTGGGTGGCGAGGATCGGTGTTTCGCCCGAGCGGGAAAATTCGTGGGATTCCAAAACTCCAGCCGATTTTCCATCGGCGCGGATAAAAAAGACGCCGTTCGGCTTCAGATACACGTTCGGGGTCAGATCGTCCGGCCGTTTCTTCACGTGATCCTTCAAGTTCAACTTCACGACCGTTTTTCCATCAGCGATGTGAAGGCCCGTCGGCAGGAAACCCGGCTCGTAAATCCCCGAGTTCATCGCAAACTTCAGCGACTTGCCCTGCCGGTTGAGTTGTTC
>JABDJT010000339.1 GCA_013003335.1 Verrucomicrobiales bacterium
GGCGACGCACAATTCGGAATATCGCCGCGTCAGGTAATCATCATTCCGGGTCGGTTGGGCGTTCACGAACTCGCGATTCCAGAACTGGGTGTTGCCGCTCTTGTCGAAGAGGTAAACCGCGAAACCGTCGGCCCGGCCGTGATTGAGAATCAGGCAGCCCTTGTCGATTTTATCGGGGTAAATCCCCTGCTGCGTTTTCAGCTGCAGATCGCCATCGACCAGTGCGACCTGCAAAAACGGCACCTTACTCTCCGATTTTACGATGCAAATCGCCTGGGTGAATTCGCCGTTCACCAAAATTCCGTCGAGTAGAGCCACGCAGAGATCGCCGGACTTGATGTTCGGGTGATTCGAATTCGCGTAGAGATGTCGCGAAATCAGCGCGCTCTTGTCCACCAGCGAAGCGGTGTCATCGAAAACCTCGCTCGTGTATTTGAACAGCTCGTTGCTTTCCGGATCAACCAGCTCGTGGAGTTCGAGCGATCTGAACGGTTTGAGAAAACAATGCGTCAGCAGATCGGCGTCTTCCTCCTGAAACTGGCAAAGCGTTTTAGAGGTTTGGAGCGGCTCCTTGCGGAGCGGGTTTCCAATTTTCGCCAACGCCATCCCGGACAGCCGGGCCTCTGTAAAAATCACGGACAGGGACATGCCCGATTTCTAAACCGTGCCGCGGTCTTTTGAAACGAATTTCGAATGAACAGGGTCAGTTTGCCGAACGGACCCAGTTGAATCTTTTCAGGCGAGGAACGTCGCCCGCCGTTTCCGCACGGCTTCAGCCAAGCCGTCGAGCATTTCGACTGTGGTGTCCCACGAAACGCAGGAATCGGTCACGCTGACGCCGTATTCGAGGGCATCAAGATTGTCCGGATCGGCTTTCTGATTGCCTTCGTGGAGGTGACTCTCGATCATGACCGAGCAGATCGATGTGTCGCCGCCGGCAATTTGACCCGCGATGTTCGCACAGACATTCGGCTGTTCGCGATAATCTTTCCCACTGTTGGCGTGGCTGCAGTCGAGCATGATCCGGTTCATGACGCCCTTGTCCTCCAACGCTTTGCGGACTTCAGCAACAGATTCGGCATCGAAATTCGGGCCGGTGGTTTTTCCGCCGCGCAAAATGATATGGCAGGTGTCGTTCCCGGTCGTGGCGACGATCGCGGTGTCGCCGGATTTTTTCACGGAAAGAAACCGGTGGGGCTGAGCAGCAGCCTGGATCGCATCGATGGCGATCTGGAAATTTCCGCCGGTGCCGTTCTTGAATCCGACGGGCATCGAGAGGCCGGACGCGAGCTCGCGGTGGACCTGGCTCTCGGTCGTCCGGGCGCCGATCGCACCCCAGCTGACCAGGTCGGCGATGTACTGGGGGGAAATCGTGTCGAGAAATTCCGTGCCGGACGGCATGCCCTGTTCGGCGAGCTTGAGAAGCAGTTCGCGCGCAACGGAAAGGCCGCGGTTGATCTGGTAGGAATTGTTCATGTCCGGGTCATTGATGAGCCCTTTCCAGCCGACCGTGGTGCGCGGTTTTTCAAAATAAACGCGCATGATGATCTGGAGATCGTCTTTCACCGTTTCCGCGTAGGCCCCGAGTTTCTCGGCATATTCGTAGGCGGCTTTTGTGTCGTGAATTGAGCAGGGGCCGACGACTGCGAGCACGCGGTCATCTGAACTGTTCAGGATGGCGGCGGCTTCTTCCCGGGCACTTTTGACGACGATTGCGGCCTTTTCTGAGATGGGCAGTTGCTCCATCAAAACCGTCGGGGCGATCAGCTGGTTGAGGCTGTCGATGCGGATGTCGTCGGTGGTTGCGATCTCTGTGGACATGTGGCGGGGAATAAGGCGTTGATTTGGGCGGGTTGAAAGCGAAAATTCACGCAGTTCTGATCCTCCTACCCATGTCCAAAGCTCCCCGAAAACATCTTCGAAAAGACCCGCGCGACTTTATGGCCGGCGGGATTTTTAACATCCCCCGAACAGTCGGGACGACCGGCGACAAGGAGATCGATCAGCGCATTGCTCAATTGGTGCAGGATTATGGCTGTGGTGAGGCGGCGCCGTTGATCCAGGAATTGCTCACGACGGCTCTACGGATGGGTAAGGATGATATCGCTGGTGCTGATTTGAAACTTTACAACCGGGCTCTCAAGGAAATGCGGGCTTCCAGCCGGATTTTCAAGCCCTTCACGGACGAGCGGAAAATCTCGATTTACGGCAGTGCGCGGACTAAACCGGACGAGCCGGAATTCAAGGCGGCACGGGCTTTCGCGGAAAAAATGAGTGAGGCGGGATTCATGACCATCACCGGTGCCGGAGACGGGATCATGGGCGGTGCGCAGGAAGGCGCGGGGCGTGATTTCAGCTTCGGTCTGAATATTCGCCTGCCTTTTGAACAGAGCGCCAATGTGACGATCGACGGGGATCCGAAGCTGATTAACTACAATTACTTTTTCACGAGAAAACTGGCCTTCGTCAAAGAAAGCGATGCTTCCGCGCTTTTTCCCGGCGGATTCGGGACGATGGACGAGGGATTTGAAGTCCTGACATTGATTCAGACCGGAAAGGCACTGATTTACCCAGTGGTGATGGTCGATGCACCCGGCGGGACCTACTGGAAGACTTGGCTGCAGTTTATTACCGATCACCTGTTCCGGCTTGGGCTGATTTCCGCTGATGACTTCAAGCTCTTCAAGATCACGGATGACATTGATGAAGCCGTCGAAGAAATCACCGGGTTCTACCGGAATTTTCACAGCTATCGCTTTGTGAAAGGAAAAATGGTGATCCGCATGAACGAAACGCTCTCGCCGGAAACGGTCTCAGAGTTGAATCAGGATTTCGCCGACATTCTCGACGAAAATGACAAAAGCCCGGAATTCAGGCTGTCAGACGCTCTTCCACAGGAGTCTGACGAGCCGCACCTCGAGTCAATGCCGCGCCTCGTGTTTTCTGCCTGCCGCGGAAAGGCCGGCCGGATTCGGGAGCTGATTAACCGGATCAACCAGGTGTAAAAAAAGAACCAACAGGGTTTGTTCGACGAACAAACCTTGTTGGTTCGAAAAGTTGTTTTGTTACCGTCCGATCAGCTGAAGAACTGCTGGATCGGTGTACCTTTGTTCGCGATGAAAAACGGACGACCGTTCGGCGCGAAGATTCGCTTGTCGAGCGGCAGGCCGAGCGCGGTGGCAATGGTTGCATTGAAGTCGGCCGGAGTGGTCGGATCTTCTTCGACGGAAATGCCCCGGGCGTCGGTTTTGCCCCAGACCTGTCCACCCTGGATGCCGCCGCCTGCAATCAACCCCGAGAAACAGCGCGGATGGTGATCGCGGCCACCGCGAGCGTTGATTTTCGGCGTCCGTCCGAATTCGGTGGTGAGCACAACAACGGTCGAATCGAAGAGGCCTTCGGCTTTCAAATCCTGGATCAGATTTGCGACGCCCTTGGAGAATTCGTTAATTTTCCCGGGACCGCGATTCCAGAGGTCGCCGTGCATGTCCCAGCCGCCATTGCCGACGCGGACGAAGCGAACACCGGATTTCACGAGACGCTTGGAGAGAAGCAGTGCCTGCCCGAAGCGGCCGTTTCCGTATAGGTCGCGTGTTTCTTTCTTTTCCTTTTTCAGGTCAAACACTTCGAGTTCTTTCGATTGGAGGAATTCGAGCGTGTTGTCGTAGAAATCGGAATACGCCTGCACTTCGTCGGTGTGATACTTGTCGGTGAACGGACGATTCAGGCCCTCCAGTGCGGTGAGGCGTTCTTCCATGCGACCGCCTTTGACGGGTGCTTTGGAATTCGGCAGGCCTTTGCTCGGGTCACCGATCGGAAGCGGAGCATATTGTGCACCGAGGAAACCGGATCCGGGGCCGCCGCCGCCGATGTAGATCGTGTCGGGAAGCTGTTCGTGCTGCTTGCCGAGGGCTTTTTGCGCCCAGCCGCCGAGGTTGGGGTGGCGAATCGCGTTGCTCTCCTGGAAGCCGGTTTGCATCCAGTAGGACGCCCCGCCGTGAGCGCCGGTCTTCTGGGTGAGCGAGCGAACGATCGCGATATCTTTGAAATTTTTCGCAAGGTCGGGCATGTATTCGGAGAGCTGAATGCCGGCGACTCCCGTGTCGATCGCTTTCGTCTGGCCCTGAGTATCAGCACCGGGTTTCGGATCGAATGTATCGAGGTGAGTCATGCCGCCACCCATGTAAATGTAGATGACATGCTTGGCTTTGCCGGCTGTGGAGGCAGCAATGGCCTTGTCCATCGTCGGCATGAGTGTCAGCCCGAAGGCGGCCGCGGCGGTTTTTTCCGCGAAAGAACGGCGGGTGAGAGGATCGAGTCGGTTGAATTCAGATTTCATGGGATTTTCGGAGTGAGTGATGAGTAAGATTTTCGGGTGGGAAAAGAGAGAGTGAATTACTGGATGAACATAAATTCGCGGGTGTTGAGCAGCGCCCAGATCAGATCGGAATAATCGGCGGATGCGCCCTGTCCCCCGCGAACGAGTTTCTCCGCGTAATCGCGGTCCTGAGGGTGGGGACGTCGGCTCAGGATGCTCAGGAAAACGATATCGATTCCGTCGTCATGACTGTCCTCGGCCTGGGCCAGCCGGACAAGGGTTTTGTCCTTTGATGTCATGATCTGGTTGGTCAGGGAGCCGTTCAGCAGCATCATGACCTGCGGAATTGTGCCGTCGGTGTTGGAGTTCTCGATGAATTTTTTGTCCGACTGTCCGAAGGCATACAGGAAGGAGCCGACCCCGCTGGGAAGGCGCATTTCCGATGCCCGAATCATCGTCGGTCCCGCATTCTTTTTCTTGTTGTTGCTCATCATCACCGATGGTTTGCCCATCGCGTTATAGCGGGCGCGGAGAGCTTCGGCGTCGGAATAGGTCATGGTTTTCCAGTCCACGTCCATGAGTTCGCGGTATTCATCGAGAATCCGCGTCAGTCGCTGTTCGCCTTCCGGATCCGGCACGGACATGGCCACGAGTGAATCCCACAGCTGCTCCGCACTCATCCTCCGCAGAACCGGTGCCGCGAAGTGAAATTCGCCTTTGTCGATCATTTCGAGAGTCGGTGAGGCGTAGCAGGCTTCGCTCTGGTAGCGCTGCGTTTTGTACATCACGCGAAGGAAATCCTTCATGCTGTAGTCGACTTCTTTCATGAGCGACTCGAGGAATTTCAGCAGCTCGTAATTCTGTGCCTGGCCGTCGAGGTGCCCGGGGATGTTATCGACCGGTTCGATCTGCGCGATGCCAAAAACGTGTTTCCAGAGTCGGTTGACGATGTTAATCGTGAAACGCGGATTTTTCTCCGAGGTGAGCCAGTCCGCGAACGCCTCGCGCGGCCCGTCAAATTTTTCCACTTTCACCATTTCGCCGAAATAGGTCTGCGGATTGGTGATCGGCTGGTTTGGGTCGCCGTCGTCGTACTTGTAGTCAAACGGCAGCTTGATCTTGTTCTGATCGCCGTCACCCAGGTTCATATTGTAGGCGTTCAGGAAATTGTTCAGGTCGTTCGCATTCTTTTCCGCTTTTTTCGCCGCCGCTGCGTATTCCTTTTTCTTCGCCGCAAGCGTTTTCATCAGCTCCGGATCGGGCCGGGCGTCATATTTCAGCTGTCCGAAAAACGACGCCATCTTGAAGAAATCCATCTGGTAGACGTCCTCGAACGGGTGGTCGTGGCACTGGGCGCAGGTGATTTCCGTTCCGGCAAACGTGGTAAACGTGTTCGACAGGTTGCAGAGTTCCATGCCGAAATCCGTGAGCAGATAGCCCGTGGCCGGATTTTCCCAAAGGTAGCCTTTTGCCGTCAGCATGTCCGATACCATTTCGTTCCAGGGACGGTCTTCGCGAATCTGATCCTTCACCCAGTCCACATAAGCCCCGGATTTCATGTTGTTGAATCCGCCCATGCTGATGCCGTCGCGGATTCGCAGCAGGTCGCTCATGTAATTGAAAAAATGGCTTACGAACGCTTCGGAATCGATCAACTCGTCGATCAGCTCCGCCCGCTTCGTTTTGCTCGGTGTACGGAGGAATTTGTCCGCTTCCTCATAAGTTGGGATCCGCCCCGCGATATCGAGATAGACCCGCCGGAGAAATGCTTCGTCCGACAGCGGTTTTGTCGGGTGCGTCATTTTTTCCATATGGGCGAGCTTTGCCAGCGCCTTATTCCGTGTCGCCGAATCGATGTCCTTTTTCGCCATTATCGCCGCCCTCTGGACCTTGATGTCTGCGTTTGCCTCCTTCAGCCTTGCCCAGACCAGCTTGTCGATTTCATACGCTGCAGTTGCCGGATCGACCGGGGCATTTTCGCGCACGTATCCGCGGTCGTTCTCGCTCAACTTGTTGAACGGGAACTGCATGTCGCGGCCGTCTTTTAATTTCAGACCAACGAAACCGTCTGCAAAACCGGTCATCCGCGCCTCAATTTTTCTTCCCTGCAGGTCGGTCCACTTTCGCAGTTCTTCTTCTGCGAAGGCGGGAATGGCAGTCAAACAGGCGAGGGCGAGAAAAAGGCAGAGATTTTTCATAAAACGATCGAATTCAGCGCTTTGAAGGGAATACCAGAATAGCATGTCTGCGTTACAAAATGCCAGCATTTTGACAAGGCCCGAACGGGCTTTTTGTCAAAAACGAATCAACAGGGTTCGTTCGCCAAACCAACCCTGTTGCTTCGTGATTCCACAAAGCCACCTGTTTGTGCGCGTGATTTTTCGGAAAAAGTCTGGTATCCCAGATTCATGATACGAATTTTTTCCGCCTTGCTTGCCTTCAGCGCCTTCGGCCTCTACGCCGCGGACAAGCCGAACATCCTCTGGATTTCATCTGAGGACAACGGACCGCACCTCGGTTGCTACGGCGATGAATACGCCACGACCCCGAATCTCGACGCCCTCGCGAAACGCTCCCTGCGCTTCACCCGCGCCAGCTCGAACGCCCCGGTCTGCGCGCCGGCGCGGACGACGATCATTGGCGGGATTTACCCGCCGTCCTCAGGTGCGGAGCACATGCGCTCGCAGGTGAATTTGCCGGACGGATTCAAGA
>JABDJT010000349.1 GCA_013003335.1 Verrucomicrobiales bacterium
GTACGAGATGCGCAGCTATGTGGGCGTGCCGCCGAAAGGCGAAATTTCCCGCGAAACGCAGCTCGATTTGCTGCAGGCCTACGCGGCCTGCGTTTCCTACGTTGATGCGCAGATCGGGCGGCTGCTCGCAGAGGTTGATCTGGACAAAACGGTTGTGATTTTGTGGTCGGACCACGGTTGGCATCTCGGCGAGATGAGTGCCTGGGGTAAGATGACAAATTTTGAGATCGCGACGCGTGTGCCCCTGATTTTTGCCGGGCCGGGTGTCGAATCCGGCCGCACAAAATCGCTGACAGAGTTGGTCGATTTGTATCCGACGATTTGTGAAATCGCGGGGATCGATTCTCCGGACCACGTGGAAGGCGAAAGCGTTTCACCGATCCTCGAAAATTCGGCATTGCCGGAAAAAAACGGGATCGCCCGCAGCCAGTATGCCCGGTTTGGCACGAGATTCATGGGGTATGCAATCCGGACAGACCGGTATCGCTACGTGGCGTGGAAGGAGAAGAAAACGGGTAGGATCGTCGCGCGCGAATTGTACGATCACGATTCGGACCCGGATGACATGGAGAATCTGGCCGAAGATCCGGCGTATACGGAAACCGTGCACAGGTTGGAAAAACGAATGAACAGGGTTGGTTTGGAGAACTAACCCTGTTGGATTGTAACCGTGTGCCTAGCCGCGCCACTTGGCGTCTTTAATCATCTTGCCTTCGCTTTTCCAGTCGGCGATTTCTTTGCCATCGAGGTAAACCTTGATCCAGAGGCCGTCGAGTTCGGTGATTTCCTGGTGGTCGTCCCAGATTGTGATGGTGGTGAGATCGCCATCGGAGTCACGGGTTTGGATTTTTTTGGAGGTCTGCCATTCGCGGTCTTTCATTTCGATCCATTTGGTGTCGAAATTGGCGCGCTTGGAGTGATCGATCTGGGCAATTTGGATGGAACCGGTCTGCACGGCTGGCGTTTCTTTCTTGTCGCGACCCGTGCCGTTTCCGTCTTTGTAGATCTTCGTGTTCCGGATGAAGAGATTGTATTTCACTTCCAGGTTTTTGAGGGGTTCGCCTGACTGATTGGAAATCATGGCCCCGTATCGCCAGGTAGAAAATCGGGTGACGTCTTTTCGCTTGTTCGTCCCGGCTTTTCGCCGCTTGGCGGTGTCTTCGGCTGTGCGGGCATCAAACTGAAACCGGTAAGTTTTATTCTCTTTCGCCCACTTTCTCACGTAGTCCTGATCGTTCTGCGACAGGGTGGCGATGGGAAAAATGAATCGTTTCACGCCCACTTTCATTTCCACGTCATCGCCGGCGACCCGTACGATTTCACCATCGATTTTCCGGCCTTTCTGATCGGTGAAAACCCGGGCAAACGCGGGCGCAGAGGCAATCGCGATCAGGATCAGCGTGGCTGCAAATGCGAAAACGAAACGGTTCCCCGGTCGGTCTGTTTTCATGCCGAAAGATTCGGAGTTCAATTCCAATAAGTCAAGATTCCCGGTCACCCGTCCCGGCTGCCTGAGTTTCCTCGATTATCTTCGTGGGGCCAGGTTTCGGCGGGGAGGACGGTGGAATCTTTTTCCGATTCGCGGCTTTCACAGAAATCAGAACGATGCCGACTACCATCAGCGGAATCCCTACCGCGATACAAAAGATGATAAGGAGTTCCGGGACGCCAATTGGCCCGATGAATCCGGGAGAAATTCCGATTCTCCCCATTCGCTCAGCCCTTCACCACGACTGAACTGGGATTGCCGTCAGGGCCGTTTTGAATGCTCATCCGCAGGCCCCAGAAATCAGAGATTTTTTGCAGCACTTCGCGCCGGGAGATATTGTCGGACTCGAAATTGAAGGTTGGGGCACCTTCCGGAAGATCGGAAGTGTCGTAGTGAATGTCGTTAATCGGCACCTGGTTGAAAATCAACTGGGGCGTCATGTTTTTGTATTTCACCTCGAACCGCTCTTCAAGCCAGTTGTCGAGTGGCTCGTAATCGGTGGCCAGAAAGGTGCCACCGGTTTTGGACCCGGAATTCTCACTGGAGGAGTTTGAATCGCAGGAGGAGAGCACGAGTCCGGCCGTGAGCATGCCGAAAAAGATTGTGAAAACGGTGCGGATTTTCTTCATGACGGTGCGGATTTTAGCGGAGGAATTGTTTTATGTCTTTCAAAATTTTTGAAAAATTGACAATAGTTTTTAAAAATTTAAAACTAGAGTGAATTCCATGAAAACCGCAATTTATCCGGGCAGCTTTGATCCCATTCACAACGGCCATCTCGACGTCATCGAACGGGCGTCGAAGTTGTGCGACACGGTCATTGTGGCAGTGGCGCGAAACCTCTCCAAGAAGGGGCTGTTTTCCACGGAAGAGCGGGTGGAGTTGATCGAACGGGAGACGGCACGATACGAAGGGGTTGTAGTGACGTCTTTTGAGGGACTGCTGGTCGATTATTTCGTGGAACAGCAGGCCAACGCCGTGATCCGTGGCCTCCGGGCGGTATCTGATTTTGAGTATGAATTCCAGATGGCGCTGGCGAATCGCAGCCTGTGCGATGACCTGGAGACGATCTTCCTCGTGCCGAGCCAGGAGCACATTTATCTCAGCTCGCGGATTGTGAAAGAAGTGGCCCGATTCGGCGGGGAACTCAGTTCGTTTGTCCCCAAGGCGGTGGAATCCGCTTTGCGTGCGAAGATGACGTCTGATTGATCCCGATTTACGCGACTTGGCGGCGTCCGCGGCGGAAGAGGAGCATACTGAGACCTCCAAGTAAAAGCATCGCAGATCCGGGTTCGGGAATCACTTCCCAACCAGTGTCTTCCAGCATTGCTGCGTCAAGGTCGGTGAGCAAATTGCGCGTGCCATCGGTGAGATCGGCGACCATGAGCGATTGCTGGGATGTCGCCGTTCCAAAGACTGTGCTCATGACCGATGGGTCGACGTGGTTCTCGGCAACCAGCGGCACGGGATTGTCGCCGTTTTCTGCCTGGGCATTGGCTCCGATAAAATCCGATCCGCTCACAAGACGCTCAAAAGACTCGGCAGTTCCGAATCCGAGTACGTGAGCGATTTCGTGGAGAGCGACACTGTAAAAATCCACTTCCCCAGGGCCGGGTTCTGATCCGGTATCATAAGTCCAATTTACGGATGAATGTTCGTTGAAGGACATCATCCCGCCCCAAGGGGCAAAATCAGTGTCGTCGCCGGGCGTTCCAAACGTGATTCCGGATTCACCGCGAGTTGTCAGGGCGTCATAAAATGCCTGGGAGCCGGGTGTGGCAGAAAAGCCGCCCGGGGCGCCGAGGCCGAGATTCCCGGCTCCGCGGTCCTCCGAACCTACATAGATGAAAATCGTGTCTGCCGGAACCACCAGATCGGTGACGGAAACGTCGTTGGTCGTGGCGGTCGGGTCTTTGAAAATAGCCTGCCACGTGCTGGTATCCTGGGTCGGATCAATGGCGTCCAAATCATCTCCGATAATCGATTCGTAAAACGCCCCAGCCTGTTCCAGCGCAGTTCGCTGCGCCGAGCCGGCCGTCCCGAAAAAATTGTTGGTGTCGAAATCGTAGTTGAAAATGATGTCAAACCCCCGCGAGACCGGGGCTGAAACCACGTTCACGAGCAGTGCGAACGCGCAAACGAAGCGCATCGACCGGAATGCAGTATGAAAGGAAGCAAAGGGCATTTGTAATAAATACAATATTTTTCATAAAATATCCACCAAAATATCTTAGTTTTCTTAAAATATTGCGTTAGGCCAAAATTCCCCTGAATTGACAGAAATATCGGTTACGTCCGTTTCACGTGGCCAAGTCCATTGTCTCCACTGCTTTTGTCAACAACGCCCGGAGGTTTTCTTGTTCATTGGGCTCCAGTCCGGAGGCGACCGCATCTTCGATTTCAACCAACACAGCCCGGAGTGGTTTTTCGAATTCACGTCCCTTTTCGGTCAGAATCAGGCGCTGCGCCCGGCGATCGGCTCGATCGCGTTCGACCCGAATCAGTCCCTGTTTCCGGAGCCGGTCGACCGTGGCCGTCATGGTGCTTTTGGCGACACGCACCTGTTCCGCCACGCTGCTGATGGTTTGATGATCTTCGTCAAACAGGACGCAGAGGACATTGCACATGGCCGGTCGAATCGTCTGATCGATCCCCGCTTTCGTCAGCGCGCGATCAAGGAGCCCGAGGTGCAGATAGTAAGCTCTGCCCAGCAGACAGGAGGTAGACTCATCCATGAATCTACCGGAGGTTGCAGGTTTTTGTGACATTGTCCCCTAGTTCGGCAGCTTCGTATTGCCTAACCAACTCGATTGCAACATGTTTTTTCTTAGCAAATGGGGCAGGCGTGCCCCGGCTTGCGAAATTTTGATTCGACCGCATCTTTCGCCGTACCTGATTCATGCAACTTCAACACGGCATTCATCTCGGCTACTGCACCAACATCCATCGAGGTGAATCCTGGGCGGAAACTTTTCACGGGCTGGATCAATACACCCTGCAGGTCAAAAATCGCGTCTGCCCGGATGATCAACCCTACGGGATCGGATTGCGGCTCTCCGCTGATGCCGCAGCTGAGCTTTCCGCTGACCGGAGCCTCGTTGACGATTTCCGCCGATGGCTCGATGTGAATCACGCTTACGTGTTCACCATCAACGGTTTTCCATACGGCCGGTTCCATGGCGGCCGGGTGAAAGAAAACGTGTATCTGCCCGACTGGACCTCGCAGGACCGCCTCGACTACACCAATCGCCTGTTCGATTTACTCTGCGAAATTGCGCCGGAAGGGGAGGCAGGGAGCGTGAGCACGTTGCCAGGGTCATTCAAGGAATTCGATGCGGAATCAGCCCTCATCGTGGAAAATTTGCGAGCCTGTCACCGTCATCTTGAGGCGCTCCGGGAAAAAACCGGACGGGATCTGCATCTCGGGCTGGAACCGGAGCCGCTCGGCCTGTTTGAGACCAGCTCCGAGACGGTGAATTTTTTCGATCAGTTGACCGATGGGCTGAGCGGGAATGAACAGGAAGCGATCCTGGAAACGATCGGTGTGAATTACGACACCTGCCACCTGGCTGTGGAATTCGAGTCCGCCTCAAGCGCGATCGGGAGATTGCGGGGGGCCGGATTGCGAATCAGCAAGATTCACCTCAGTTCGGCCCTGAAATTGACGCCGGACGCGGCATCGCTATCGCGGGTATCCGATTTCGAAGAGGATGTGTATCTCCACCAGGTCGTTGTTCGAAAGGGCGACGAAGTCGTGGCACGGTTTCGCGATCTGCCGGATGCGCTGGAGGACGCGGAAAAAACGGGCGATCCCGGCGATGAATGGCGGGTACACTTTCACGTGCCGATTCATGCCCAGCCGGAAGCACTTTTTGGCGATACCCGGGATCACATTTCTGAAACCCTGGATTTGCTCGGGGGGGAACCGGGTTGGTGCCGGCATTTCGAAATGGAAACCTACACCTGGGAGGTTTTACCGGAAAATCTCCGCAGCGGAGACGTGGTGGATCAACTGGCGAAGGAGTACGAGTGGTGCCTCGGCGAATTCGAACGAACAGGGTTGGTTTGATGAACAAACCCTGTTGGTTCGAATTTTACTCCACTTTGGTAAGCTCGTAGCGACGGACTTTCGGCTGCGCCGCCGCATAGATTTTTTCCTCGTATTCCCGGCCGAGAGCGATCAGTTTCGCGATTTCCGGCTTCAGCTTCTCGAATTCGGTTTCGAATTTGTCCGGTGTACCGGCTTCGTTGAATTTTCGGCGCAGCCCTTTCACCCGGCTCCATTTGTTCCGCACTTCCCGAATCGCCGTGTCATTCCGTTCCCGATTCAATCGTGCAACCTCGAGAGCCTGCTGGTACTGCGGCGTTTTTTCGTTCGATTGCAATTCGATCTTCGATCCGAGCTGGGCGTGGGTGAATGTCCCGACAGATTGGCCGTCGATTTTCAGTTCATATTTTCCCGCCGCGAGGCCGACAATTTTGAGCCGTTCGTTGCTGAGCTTGTGACCGGCTTTCGTCATTTCGTAGCCGGTGCGGGCACCGAGTGGGCTGGGCCATTTCAGCTTTTCATCTTCGGACTCGGTCGCTGGAACAACCCAGGGAAGGGACCGGGCCTGAAACTGGAATGAGACGGAGTCTGCTTCGTCCGAAACCACGAGATCGGTGATTTCGCCGGTTTTCCCGCTTGCACCGCGCCAGTTTTTGCCGCGTTTGGAAATACTGATCGAGCTGACTGTGCGGCGATCCGGTGTGAGTTGAGAGAGGAATTCAAAGGCCATCACGAACTGCCCTGCGGCCTCGGGATGAATCGCGTCGGGCACAAGAGTGAAGGGCTGACCGGTCTCTCCCGCCGCGCGGCGTTGTGATTCAGTGAGGTCGTTGAGAGGGCCGTAGAGATTCACGAACGGGACATTGTTTGCGCCCGCTTCTTCCCGCAGCCAGGCGCCGTAAAAAGCCATCAGGGCGTTGTATTGGCTGGAAAATTCGCGGTTTCGGAAGCGAAAGTCCGGATTGGTTTTCAACTGGTGCGCCAACTGCCGGTGATCGAACATCGTGGGTGAAAGCGCGATGGGCCTGGCGTTCAGATCGAGGATCTTTTCGCCGATTTGCTCCATATCCTCCCGAAAGGTATCAAAAATGTGGTCCGTGAAATCTTCGTACTGGCCGTCATTCATTCCCAGCAGGACCGTTACGTACTTCGGCTGAAATGCGGCCACGTCGTCTTCGAATCGCGCGAGAGCATCGGCCGCTTTGTCGCCGCTGACGCCGGCATTGTGAAAACGGATCCGGCGGTCCGGATACCGGGTGTAAAAAAAATCCTCGATGTATTGGGTGTAGAGACACTGGTGAGTGATGGAATCGCCGAGAAAAACCAGGGTATCGCCGTCCTGCAAGTCCAGGTAGGGGGCGGCTTGCGGTGCGGCCGGATTCTGGGCGACGGCGGAACCCGTCGACAGGATCAGGAGCGCGGAAAGGAAGAGAGTTGGGATTTTCATCGATTGAGAAGGACGGTAGCTCAGAAGAAACGGGCGGGTCACGAATCTTTTCGTGCAAATTTGTCCGGGAGAAAAAGCCTGTTCAGTTTCGGGACAGCTGCGTATGATTCGAATTGAAACACCGCAACCGAACCGAAACACAAATCGAAAATGGCTTTTCCGGGGACACGGGGAACAAATTGGATGGCTTCATGGATTGCCGTCTGCCTTCCGGTTGTTGCTTTGTTTTCGACGAGTGCGCAGGAAAAAAAGCCGCCGCTGATTATCATTCCGGCGCCCGACGGTGATAAGGCTGAGGATGACGAACTTGTCTACGTCTCGCCTCCGCCTCCGCCGTTGCCCGACTTCCGGAAGCTGGCGATCGACAAAACGATTCGGCAACTCCTCGCAGATTCCGGATTGCCGCCGAGGCGGAAAGCGCGCCTGTTGCGCATGGCGAGCGGAGCGTATCTGGGCCACCGCTTTCAGCCGTTCTGGCTGGATTCGAATCCGGATATCGTAATCGAGCGCGTTTCCGATGCACTCCGCAGCCATGCGCTGGACCCGTTTGCGATTCCGGACATGTTCGGGGACGAGTTACCGTTCGGTCCGATTCCAAAAACGGACCGGGTCACTGTGGATGACGTGCGACTCACCCTGCAGGTGGCCGAGGCAGCCCTGTTGTTGAAGGAAGGGCCGGCGACCGAAAAGCTGGTTTGGGAGAAATGGAACCAGGGAGATACCCCGGGCACGATCGCGACAGCGGTTCACACCGAGAATGTCACGCGCACGTTTTCCGGGCAATTGAATCGTCACGTTGCTGAGCCCGAGCGTGTGCTGGATGCCTTCGTGCCGCAGAATTGGATTTACGAAAGGCTTCGCAAGGCGTGGCTCATCAGCGTGTCGAATCCGAACCCGGACTTGATCACTTTTCGCGGGAATGCATACCGTGGAAAGCGCTACAGCCAGGCCCGGGAACTGGCTGAAACGCTCGAAATGCTCGGATTCCTCAGCCCGGAAGATGCCGCGGAAGGAGCGAAGACCGGCGTCTTCACGACGGCGATGAGCTATGCATTGCGGGATTTTCAAAGGGCCAACGGCCTGCGAGCGGACGGGATTTTCGGCCCGAAGACGATGGCAAAACTCAAGCGGGACCCGAATCGCGACCGGCAGCGGATCGTGCTGAACCTGCACCGTGCCCGTCTGGTTCCGAACGAGATGGGCGACCGGTATGTCATGGTGAATTTGCCGTCGGGTGAAATTTTCGGGTTTGAAAACGGCCACCAACTCGGAATCCGAATGCGAATTGTGTTCGGCCGGAATACCGAGGATCGCCGCACGCCTATTTTCCGTGACACGTTGGAGGAAGTGATTTTCCGCCCTTATTGGTGGGTGCCGAAAGACATCGCGGTGAACGAGTATCTGCATCGCGGGCCTGGTTCGCTTTCCCGCAGCGGATATGAAATCGTGAGGGGTGGCTTCGCTGATGCCCGGTCGGTGAGGATGACCTCAAGCGCGTTGCGCGGAGTGGCCAGCGGCGATTTGATCCTCCGCCAGCGGGCCGGGTACGGAAACGCCCTCGGGCTGGTGAAATTTCGATTCCCGAACGACCACGCCGTTTATTTTCACGACACCCCGCAAAAGCACCTGTTCCAATACAGCGACCGTGCCCACAGTCACGGCTGCATGCGCCTGGAAAAACCCCGGGACATGGCGGAGTGGGTGTTGAAACACGATCCGGACTGGTCATCGGCAAAAATCCAGCAGGCCATGAGGTATGGAAACCGAAACGTCGCAGAGATGAAACAACCGATGCACGTCTTCGTCGTCTACTTCACCGTGTTCCCCCTTCCGGAACGGGAAAATGGGATCGCGTTTTTGAAAGACGTCTACAATCGGGATATGACATCATTGGAAGGTCTCGTGGCCGCGCAGGGCGGGAAGTGAATGATAAGGGGGGTGGTTGAGCGTCGATCCGGTCCAAAACGTACGAACAGGGTTGGTTCGGTGAAAGAACCCTGTTGTTTCGAATCGGGCGAAAACGGGCGGCTTGAACAGTGTTCTAACGAAAAAAAGAGAGTTTTTGGACAAAATTTCTTGACCCATGGCATTAATTCCCGATAAGAATGACATACTTATTCTGTTTTTACGTGAATCTTCCAAATGGCCAGGCCGAAAAATACGCTCAAGACGGTGCAGATCACCGTTTCGACCACCGAGCAGGTGAAAGACGTTCTCGACGTTCTCACCAACACAGGCATGTATGGCAAGAACGTGGCCGAGACCGCTCAGCGGCTGCTTTTGGAGAAGATTCGCGATTTGGCCAAAGACGGACTGGCACCGATGCCCGCTTTCGCTCCTTCCGGCCCAACTCCGCCTCCCGACGAGAAGCAGGGAGGGCCGGAATAAATCCCGCCCGCTGAACTGCACTGCCGAACCGGATCGAACGCCCGCTGTATCTGACTTTTTCTTCCGTAAATGAAATTGACCACAACCTGCTCCACACAACCCAACGACTATGACCCCTCGTGAAACTGAATCCGCCCAAAATCTCCGCGTCCTTGAAACTGCAACGGATGCTCCTGAAACCGCTTACGAATCCGACGATGATGTCCGCTCCGCGTTCGATGATGAGCTTCGGCAGCTGGCTGAAGAAATCGTGCAACATCACCCGAGCTTGACGCAATTGCTGCTGAGCCTGAGCGATGCGGATCAGAATCCGATTCAGGGACGAAACTGAAAGTTGATCATTTTTTGATCAACGGGCTGCTTTTTGCGGCTATACATGGCCATGATGAAATTGAAAGCCATCGTGGCGATGTCATCGAATCGCGTCATTGGGCTTGACGCGGATCTTCCGTGGAATTTGCCGGAAGATCTGAGGTGGTTCAAAAAACTCACGATGGGGCATCCGATCGTGATGGGGCGGAAGACGATGGATTCTATTGGGAAACCCCTGCCGGGACGGCGAAATATCGTGGTTTCCCGTTCGCTGGACGAAGCACCTGATGGATATGATTTGATCCACGATGCCGGGAACGTACGGGAAGAACTGGCGGAGGAGGATGTGGTATTCCTGATTGGAGGCGCGGAAATTTATCGAATCCTGCTGCCCGACTGTGATGAAGTGTATCTCACCTACGTGTTTCGGGAATACGACGGAGACACGTTTCTGCCGCCATTCGAAGAGGATTTTGAGCTGGCAGAGGTGATGGACCGGACGGAAGAATTCGAATTACGCCGCTACGAGTCAAAGTCGTGATTGAATTTGTGTTTCGGAATTGGTTTCGATAGAATGCCGCCCGGAATCGTTCGGAATGAAATTAACCTGGAAACTCCTGCTGATCATCGCGATTCCCGCGCTCTTGATTCTGGCAGTCGGTATCCATGCGGTTCGAGTGGCAAACGCGACGCTCCGTCAATCGATCGAGGCGGCGTCGGCCACGGAAGTGCGTGCGGTTTTGAACGAAATTGACAGGCTGATTTTGACTCGGGCAGCGAACTGGCAGGCGTATTCCCGCAGTGAATTGGTGAAGGAGACGCTTGAGGAATCGAACGCGGAGTTCGAAAAGTTGCCGGATATCGAATCGTATTTGGCGGAGGAGGATCGAAAATGGATTGAGGAAAATAGTGAGGATCCGGGGGAATTGTTGCAATCTCTGACAATCAACCGGCTGGCGCGGGATCTTCGCGCCCGGCTGCGCAAGTTGGAGGAGGTTTCAGGATACCCGGTATTTGGCGAAGTGTTCCTGACGAACAAATACGGGGCCAATGTCGCCCAGACAGGCCGGACTTCTGATTACCGGCAGGACGATGAGGATTGGTGGGATGGGGCTGTCGAAGATGGGGTATTCATCGGGGATGTGGAATTCGATGACAGCGCTGAGATTTACTCGATCGAGATTTGTCTCCGCGTCGATGATACGGAGGGCAATATCCTCGGGGTGATGAAAGCGGTCATGAATATTCGCGAGGTTTTCGCAATCGTGGATTCTCATGCCTCGAATACGAGTGACGACGTGGTTTTGGCTCTCCTGACGAAAGATTCCCGCCTGATCCGGCGGGGCAACGTGGAACCGGAAGGGGAGGAACTCGAAGACGGATCGGCCTTTCTCGGGAACCGGGACGTTGCAACTGAAATCAAAAATCGCGAAGCGGCAGAGGAACCCGCAGAGGAAGAAGGTCCAGCCGGGTCTGAAAAAACCGGGGTGCTGACTATCTCCCATTTGGATCAAGATACGGGGCAGGAGGTGATGTGCACGGTGGCGATTGGGGCTCCGGCAGGCGCTACGCGAAAGCTGGGCTGGCTGGCAATCCAGCAGCAGTCTGCCAGCCGCTTCCTGCAACCGATTGAGAAACTGCAGCAAAATATCCTGTTCATAACGCTCGGAGCCGGAATTTTCTGTGCCCTGCTCATTTCCCTGGAAACTACACCGCTTCGCCGCCGCATCTCCAGCCTGATCGACGCCACTCGATCCGTCGCCGAGGGAAAATTTGATACGCGGGTCCGCGAACGAAACCGCGACGAAATCGGATTGCTGGCTGCCCATTTTAACCAAATGACAACCCGGCTCCAGATTGCGGCGGAGGAATTGACGATCGCCCGCGACCAGGCGCAGGAAGCCAGTCAGGCCAAAAGCGAGTTTCTCGCCAACATGAGCCACGAGATCCGCACGCCGATGAATGGAATTATCGGAATGACGGAGCTCTTGTTGAACACGGAACTGACCAACAAGCAGCGCGAATACCAAACTGTAGTTCAGTCCTCGGCGGATTCGCTTCTTACGGTCATCAACGATATTCTCGATTTCTCGAAAATCGAGGCCGGAAAACTTGAGCTGGATCCCATCGATTTTGCACTGCGTGATTCCATAGCGGACACGCTGCAAATCCTCGGCTTCCGGGCGGAGGAAAAAGGGCTCGAGCTCGCCTACCAGATACAGTCCAATGTCCCGGACCGAATTGTCGGGGATCTCGGGAGGTTGCGGCAAGTGTTGATCAATCTTGTCGGGAACGCCGTCAAGTTCACCGAGGAAGGGGAGGTCATCGTGGATGTGCAATTGGAATCGAGCACCGAGAAAAAAACCACGCTCCGGTTTCTGGTGCGGGATACCGGGATCGGAATCCCCCCGGACAAACAGCAGACCATTTTCGAATCATTCACCCAGGCGGAAAGTTCCACAACCCGGCGATTTGGGGGAACCGGGCTGGGCCTCGCAATTTCGCGACAAATCGTCGGCCTGATGAACGGAAAAATCCAGGTGCAGAGCACGGTCGGGAAAGGGAGCACATTTGTTTTCACCGCTGAATTCGGTCTGAGCGATCGCGATCCGGCCGATGAAACTGTTACCGAAATGGAAATCGAAGCGGCTGAATCGCTTGCGGGATACTCCGTATTGATTGTCGACGACAACATCACGAACGCGACGATTCTCCACGAAATGGTTCGGCAGTGGGACATGAAAACCCATGTTTGTCACAGTGGCCGGCAGGCGCTCGATGCCATCGAAACTGAGGAGACCGGGGCTTTTCATTTGATCCTTCTCGACCAGATGATGCCGGAGATGGATGGAATGGAAGTAGCCGACCGGATCAAATCGAAATTCGACGATTCCGTCGTGCCGGCACCACGGATCGTTATGCTTTCCTCGGCTGGTCAGACGATCGACTCCGCTTTTGCCGAAGCTCTGGGCATTTACCAGGTTCTAACAAAACCCGTGAAGCAAACGATGCTGCTCGAAGTGATTTCGCGTTGCCTGGGAGGTCAAAGGCCGGAACTGACCACCGCTGCACCGCCCACAGACGAGCTCCCTGATCGCGAAGTGGAACCGATGTGCGTGTTGTTGGCTGAGGACGGACGTGTCAACCAGATGGTGGCGACCCAGATGCTCGAAGAACGTGGCCACATCGTCACAGTCGTCGAGAACGGTGCCCTCGCCGTGGAAGCTGTGACCAACGGGGGACATGAAGCGTACGATGCGATTCTCATGGACGTGCAGATGCCGGTAATGAACGGGCACGAGGCGACCCGGAGGATCCGGCAATATGAAGATCAGCAGAAAGAATCCGGAAAAAGCGAAAAGCACATTCCGATCATCGCGATGACTGCGAATGCCATGACCGGCGACCGGGAAGCCTGTCTTGCCGCCGGGATGGATGAATACATCGCAAAACCCGTGTACGGTCAGCAGCTGTTCCTCGCTCTCGAGTCATTTGGCGCCCCATCCGATGGAAATGGAGGGGCCGCGCCGAAAAAAAAGGAACCGGCATCGAAAGCAAAGTCCGGGACTGAAACGGAGCCCGACAAAGTGGAGAGGTCTCCCGCTTTCAATCCTGCAGCCTTCCGCCGGACTGCCAGCGATGCATCGCTGGCGATCGCGATGATCGATTTGTTTCAGGACGAAGCTGTTTCCATGCTGGAAGCCTGCCGGGCGGCTCAAATCGAGGAGGATGCCGAGGAATTGGAGCGCGCATCCCATTCTCTGAAAGGACACATTTCCAACTACTCCAAAAGCACCGCGTTCGAGAGAGCGAGCGAATTGAATCAGCGCGCAAGGGAAGGCGAAGTGTCAGAGGTTACCGCCGGATTGATCGATGATCTCGACAACGGCGTTGAATCGCTTCATCGAGAACTGACAAAGTATCGGAAGGAAATCAGTCAATAACCGGCTGTGCAGAATGCCCCGGAACGATCCAAAAGCGTTTGTTCGTGTTAGCCGGATTTTGCGGCGGCCTGCGGAGTTCCTTCTGTTTCCGGGCTCCGGTCCGTCGAATAAATCCAGCCCAGCCCGCGACGAATATCTTCCAAAATCAGGTAATTGATGGGCACGAGAAACAGGGTGATCAAAGTCGCAAAAACGATCCCGTATCCCAGGCTGACGGCCATCGGGATCAGGAATTGCGCCTGGGTGGATTGCATTCGAATCAGGGGAAACAGCCCGGCGAAGGTGGTGGCTGAGGTCAGAATAATCGCCCGGAAACGTGCTGTCCCCGCCTTCGTGACTGCGTCGAAAACTTTGATTCCTTCTTTCCGACGGCGATTGATGTAATCGACGAGAACGAGGCTGTCGTTCACCACCACTCCGGCGAGGGCCATCATTCCCAGGTAGCTGAGCATGCTGAGCGGCATGCCTTTCGCTTTCACGAGGTCTTCGATCATGTGGCCGAGGACCGCTCCGATCAGGCCGAACGGGATCACCGACATGACAATGAGCGGCAATGCGTAGGAGCGGAACGGGATGGCCAGCATGGCGTAAATTCCAAAGACGATGATCACGAGACCGAGCAGCATCGCGCGGTAGCTTTCCCGTTGATCGCGGGCCTCCCCCTCAAATCCCCAGGTCATCCCCGGATAACTCCGCACGACTTCGTCGACAAAAGGTTCGAGGTCCGACCGGATCGAATCCAGATCGGCGACTTCCTTGTCCGCGTCCGCGGAAATTTCCACGGCCCGGTTCCGATCAATTCGTTCGATTCGCGGGAAACTCTTCGTGACCGTGACATCCGCCACGGTCGTAAACGGAACTTCCTGCCCATCGGCAGTCCGGATTCTCATCGCCTCCAGCGCGGCAATCGATTTTCGGTCAGCCTCCGGGTAACGAAGCATCACGCGGACCTCGTCACGGTCCCGTTGCAGACGCTGAATCTCCTCCCCGAAAAAGGCCTGGCGGACCTGTTGGGCGAGATCGGTCATGTTTAGACCGAACTGCTCGGCTTCGGGGCGGATTTTCAACTGAATTTCGTCCCGCGAATCGTCCAGGTTGTCGGAGATATCGAACAGGCCTTCATAGGTTCCCAGTTTTTCTCGAATCTCGCTGGCGGCGGCTGTCAGTTCGGAGATTCGCTGCCCTCGCAGTTGCACTTCGATCGGGTCTCGACCGCGGCCGATTTCTGCCCGGATATAAAGTTCTTTGGCGCCGACAATTCCACCACGCTCGTCGATCCGTCTCCGCCATTCGGCGGCAATCTCGCGGGTATTGACTTTCAGTTCCCGCTCCTCGGGCGGGGTGATAAAAAAGACGACCTCGCCGCGGTGGCTTTGACCGGTTCGATTGGATGACTTTGAAGAGGAGACACCCTGCCCCCCGATGGAGCTTAGCACATCTTCGATCACCGAGACTCCATCCGGGCCGACATATTCCTGTTTCATCTCATAAACCACGTCCTCCATCATCGTGACGTACTTCTCCGTGACTTCGAATGGAGTGCCTTCCTGCATGGTCAGGCGGCAGGTGGCTCTTTCGCTGTCGACCCGGGGAAACGGGACCCGCTGGATCCGGCCGCCGCCAAACAGGCCGATCAGGATTGTAAAAGCAGCAATGAAAATCGAGAGCGCGATGTAGCGATTTGCCAGCACGGTTCGCAGCGTGGGTTGATAAACCGAGTGGACAAATTTCTCGATTCCGCCCGCGACCCACTGTTGAAAGCGATCGAAAAAGGAATAGAGCCAGCTGAAACCGCGAGTGACGGTGTTGCCGAGGAGAAATCGGATCAGTCCCCTGAAAAATCCGCGCAGGCTGTGAGTCAGGTGCGAAGGGAGAATCAGCTTGGATTCGATCAGCGAAAACGCGAGCACGGTGATCACAATCATGGCAATCTGCGGCATCCAGGAGCCGTGAAACCCGGTGAGAAAGAACAGCGGGATAAAGGCCAACATCGTTGTCAGCACACCGAAAACTACCGGAACTGTGACTTCGTGCGTGCCGTCAATCGATGCCTGCACCGGGGTCTTTCCCATCTTTTGATGGGTATAGATATTTTCGCCCGTAACAATGGCATCATCCACCACCACGCCGAGAACGAGAATGAATCCAAACAGGCTGACAATGTTGATGGAGACGCCCAGGTACGGCATTGCCGCAAAAGTCCCGAGGAAACAAATTGGAATACCGATGGCGACCCAGAACGCGAGACTGGGGCGGAGAAACAGGGTCAAAATGATGAATACGAAAAGCATCGATTTCCAAAAGGAATCGAGCAGCGTGTGGAGTCGGCCCCGAACGATCTTGGAGGAATCCGACCAGAAATGCATTTCCGTTCCGGCCGGCAGGCGGACCTCGGTTTCCATGTAGTCGCGCACCGTATCGGCGATCCGGATGGCGCTTTGATTTCCCTCCCGGAACACGGCAATGAGCACGCAGCGCTGCCGGTTATGGCGGGCAAGGAACGGATTTTCGTCGAACCCGTCGGACACGGTCGCAACGTCCCTGATTGTCAGGCGGGACCCGTCTTCCCGGGTGGCAACGGTGATATTTTCGAAAGCTTCCCGGGAATAAGCCCGCCCTTTGGTCCGGAGAGCGATCTCGCCGGAATCGGTTTTCATCGTTCCGGCGGGCACATCGATTGATGAACTGCGAAGTGCCTGTGCGACCCGTCCAAACGACAGGTTGTGGCGTTGCAATGCCGCTTCGTCGATTTCGATGCTGATCTCATACGGCCGGACGCCCTGCAATTCTGCGCCCGTGATTTCCGGCAGGCTTACAAGGTCATCCCGGACCGTCTCACCGAGCCGGCGGAGGTCGGTTTCCGTCATATCGCCGCTCAGCACCACACTGATCACCCAGCGGCTGGATTCCTGGAGGCGCACGGTGGGCCGTTCCGCGTTGTTCGGCGGAAAATCAGCGAGGGCATCGATCCGTGCTTCGACTTCGTCCCGGACCACTTGTCGGTCGTAGTCGTCATCGACCTCGATATTCACAGAGCCGCTGCTCGAACTGGCAGTGGAGATGATCTGCTCAATTCCTTCGACATTGGCGATCGCTTCCTCGATCCGCACTACGATGGTTTCCTCGACTTCTTCCGGTGTGGCTCCCCGATAGGGAACCGATACGCTGATCCAGTTGCTTTCAAATTCTGGGAACACTTCCAGCGGAATTTTCCGGGAGAGCAGAGTGATCGCACCGGCCAGAATAATTGCCGCCATCAGGAGGTTGGCGGCCACGCTGTTTCGGGCAAAAAAGGCGATCATAACGCGGGTGAGCCCTATCTAACCACGCTTTGCGGAAAAAGTGGCGAAATTTTGATGCGGGGGAATTCGCGAATCCGAATCAACAGGATTGAGCCAGCGAACCGCCCCTGTTGGATCGAAACCCAGCCGTTTGGGTACAAAAAAACCGGGGCGAGCGCTCGCCCCGGTTTTGGAAGAATACCTCAGGATTGACTAGGAAATCTTCCTGTTAATTGGTTGATTCGTAAACCCTTCGACTTAGAAGGGAACGCGGAAGCCCGCGCGAATCAAAGTAAAGTCTTGTCCGTCGTCTTCGACCCAGTTGTAGGTCGCGTCGGCGAAGATGCCGATGCAGCCCCAGGAGTCAAAACGAACATCGATACCACCACCAACGTCGAACAAGCCATGCGTGTCGCTGTTGGTGACAAGGCCACCACCAACGAGAACGTAGGGGGCGACGCAGATATCTTTGATCGGGAAACGGTAAACGATGTTACCGGTCACGACGTGTTCTTCAGAATCGGTTGCGAGAACGCTGTAGCTCAATTCCACGCCGATGTTTTCGGAGAGAAAGTAAGCGAGGCTGACGCCACCGCCGAGCTCGTCGTCGCCCCATTCTTCCGGAAGAATGCCAGCAGCAAAACCGCTGAACTCAAATCCGGGGTCGAAGCACGCGCAGCCCAACGGGATCTTGTCCTCGATGACTGGTGCCTTACCACCGCCGGCAACTGCAAAAGAGCCGGAGACAGCAAGGACTGTGAGAGTAGTGATTAGTTTTTTCATAGGTCAGTTCCTGAGTGTCTTGTTACGTGGTCGAGACTACGAAGAATTGCAACGATGACAAATCTTTTTTTTAGAAATTTAAGGTGGCTTAATCACGTATCTCCTGCGCTGGCCGCTTTTTCCGGTGAAAATTGCCGGTTGATTTCAGCTTGCCAACGAAAGGTTTTGAGGGACGGTAGCGCTCGATCCCGCTCATCAATCCGGACAGGTGTCTGAGTGGTTTAAGGAGCACGCTTGGAAAGCGTGTGTAGGGGAAACTCTACCGTGGGTTCGAATCCCACCCTGTCCGCCATTCGCTTCCATCTCGGCCCGCTCGCGGGCCGAGATGGAAGCGAACTTCGGTCAAGCGGGTTCGAAC
>JABDJT010000404.1 GCA_013003335.1 Verrucomicrobiales bacterium
CGGAAATCCGGCGGCTACTCCGGTTTGGAAAAAACGCTGAAGGACTCGACTCCAGAAGGCCTCGTGGAATTGATCAACGAATCAAAACTGGCCGGGCGAGGGGGTGCCGGATTCCCGACGGGCGTGAAATGGAAAGCCGTGGCCGAAGCGCCGGGTGATCCGAAAGCGATTGTTTGCAACGCGGATGAGGGTGAGCCGGGCTGTTTCAAGGACCGGGCGATCATGGATCACGATCCGTTCGCGGTGATCGAAGGCATGACCCTGGCGGCGTTCGCGACGGGCGCGCCGCTCGGTTTTATCTATCTCCGCTACGAATATCCGGAGACTGAGGCCATTCTCGAAAACGCGATCGAAGATGCCCGGGCGAACAATCTGCTCGGTGACAATATTCTCGGGAGCGGTTTGAATTTCCACCTTTACGTCCGCCGTGGGGCCGGAGCCTACATCTGCGGTGAGGAAGGTTCACTGCTGAATAGCCTCGAGGGCAAACATCCCTTTCCCCGGAACAAACCGCCGTTTCCCGTGACTCACGGTTACAACGACAAGCCGACCGTGGTGAACAATGTCGAGACGCTGGCGAGCGTTCCGCACATTGTCGAGAACGGACCAGAGTGGTATTTGGGACTCGGCCTTGGCGAGCATGCGGGAACGAAAGTGATCAGTCTGAGCGGCGACGTCGCGCGGCCGGGAAATTACGAGGTACCGTTCGGATTTTCGCTGCAAACGCTGATCCATGACTGGGCCGGAGGACCGCCTGAAGGTCGCTCTGTGCAGGCTGTGACAATGGCCGGATTGAGTGGCGGATTTTTGGCGGGAGACGATCTCGACGTCACCCTCGACGAGCCCTGTATTCGCGGGAAAGGCAGCTTTCTCGGGGCGGGCGGCATCATGGTTTTTGATGAGAGCCGCGACATGGTGAGAGCTGCCCATGATGCGATGGCCTTTTTCGCCCACGAAAGCTGCGGGAAATGTTTTCCCTGCCGGATCGGCACGCAGCGGATGACCGAGCGCCTCAACGGTGAAGCCTCGAAGCTGGAACTCGAATCCTGGATTGAAGAAATGGCGGACATTGGTTCGACGATGAAAGCGACCAGTGCCTGCGGTCTCGGTATGGCGGCGCCCCACGTGACGGAGTCGCTGCTGCGCTATTTCCCCGACCAGGTCGCGGAATACGTGGGAGAAAAGTGAGCGCGACGAATCAACAGGGGTCGTTCGTTGGATCAACCAACCCTGTTCATTCATTGTTTTCTTCCGACCATTTTTCCGATTCGCTCGACGGCCTCGGCGATGTCCCGGATCTGCTTGCTTAAAACAGTGACCTGGGTCTGGACATCGAGTTTTTCCGGGCCGCCCAGCGCTTTTTCCGCCGCCTTGATATTCTCAATTTCCGCTTCAATGCGTGCGTCGTCCATCCCGTTGATGATGACCCCGATGACGAGATTGAGCATGATCATCGTGCCGAGCAAAACGAAGCTCACGAAAAACACGACGGAGAGAATCGGCATGGCCTGCGGCTCGAGGGTGTAACCGGCCATCTCGGCATCAACCAGGTTGTAGCCCTCGTATTTGTCGGACCCGTAAATCTGGATGTACATCACGTCGGTCCAGTCCTCCAGCGTCACAACGCGGAACAGGGAGAGCAGGGACACTCCGACATTGCCAAAATGGACGGGGTCGTTTTTCCCGAAGAACATGACTCCGGCGACGCCGTAAATGTAGAACAGCAGAAACAGCAGGATCGAAACGTAAACCATCGACGGCAGGCTCTTCAGCAGGGCGGAGACGAGTATCTGCAGTTTGGGAATCGCACTGAGAAGGCGCAGTACCCGCATGAGCCGGAACAGTCGCAGTACCGGGCCGAAGCCGCCGCTGGCCGGGATCAGGCAGACCACGACGATCACGAAATCGAAGACGTTCCAGGGGTCCTTGAAAAAATCGAGCGGGCGGGGAGCCAGCGCGATCATTTTCATGGCGATCTCGATGATGAAAATGATCAGCACCATCTTGTCGAGAAGGCTGAGCAGGGTGTGATGGCGCTCCACGATTTCTGGATCGGTCTCGAGGCCGACCACCACGCCGGCGAGCAAGATGACTCCGACTATGAAGCGGTTGAACCAGCTGGACTCGGTGACGCGTTGGCAGAAATTTTTCACGCGCGAAGGGTAACCAAATCACTGGGCGCGTCAATCCTTCGGCATCACTTCGGAGACCCATGCTTCGTGAAGAGCCTTGAGTCGGTCGACCAGTTCTGGTTTTTCCTTCGCGTAATTTTTTGCCTCCGGCTCCGGATCAGCCAGGCTGTGCAGGGCGTAGTTCGGGTTTCCGTCCCGCCCGATCAGCTTCCAGTCGCCGTCCCGCACGGCCCAATGTTTGTGCCACTGGAAATGCAAAACACCGTCGTATTGGGATTTTGCATCGGGATTCTCCAGGATCGGCAGAAGGCTGTGGCCGTCGAATTTCGGTGGCTGGGAAACCTGAATTTCACACAGATCCAACAACGTCGGCATCCAGTCCATCGCCGTCACGATGTGGTCGCGCGTCTGGCCCTGCGCGATCCGGGCGGGGTAGCTCACGATCATCGGCACGCGGATTCCGCCTTCCAGGAACGTGCCTTTTTGTCCGATCCACTTTCCGGTGAAACCGCCGCCGCTCGCCCCGTAAAAATGATCTTTTTGCAGCCCGCTTTTGTGATCATCGACCTGAATCCTGTTTCCTGTCTCCTCGGAGTGTCCGTTGTCGCTCAGGAAAAGGATGATCGTATTGTCGCGCAATCCGAGCGTCTCCAACTTGTCCACGATCTTGCCGATGTAAAAATCGGTCGTCGTCATGATCGCCCCGTAGCTCCGCCGCGCCGGGTCTTCGAGATCCTTGTAGAGCGCCTCGTGCTGCTTTAAGGCCTGCTCGGGGTAGTGGGGGATATTGAATGGGACATAGAGAAAAAACGGGCCCTCTTTGTTCTCCTTGAGGAATTCCAGGCTGCGATCAAGCATCAACCCGGGGAAATATTTTCCGTCCTTGTCTGTCACCGGAGTGGTGCCTTCGTACAAATCGTGGAAGCCGGTTCCGTGGAGAAAGTAGTGATTATAATTGTCGATGAATCCGTCGCGGATACCGAAAAATTCGTCGAAGCCCTGCTTTTTCGGGCCGAAATCCGGATGCGCACCGAGATGCCATTTTCCAAACAGCGCGGTTCGGTAGCCCGCAGTTTGCAGCATTTCGGCGAGCGTGATTTCCTCCAGCGCCATGTTGATGCCTTTCTTGGCGGCATTCATGTTGCCCTGCGTCCAGTGATTCACTCCGCCCCGCTGCGGATGCCGACCCGTTAGCAATGCTGCCCGCGCCGGGCAGCAGACGGTGTGGGCGTAGCCCTGGGTGAACCGGATTCCCGTTGCCGCCAGCTTGTCGATATTCGGCGTGATCAAATCTTTCGACCCGTAGCAATTCGCATCGAGCGTCCCCTGATCATCGGTGAAAAGGATCACGACGTTCGGCGATTTTGCGAACAGCGGGCTGCAGAGAATGAGCAGGAGAACGAGCCGGAAGCCGGTTTTCATTCTGCGAGACTGCGAAATCGCGCGTGATTCGACAAGGCCGCAAACGAACCAACCTGCGGAAGCCTGGATGATCAGCTCAGCTTTCGCAGGTAATCCTCGATCGCGAACTGGGCCCGAACCTTTTTCCGGCCTTTTTTCCGCTCGTGATGCCGGCGGGTATTCGTCAAATCGGCATCGAGAACGCGGGCTTTCACGTTGTCGGCGAACTGGATGTCGAAGTATTCGATCAGCTGTTTTTTCAGCTTCGGTTCGTATACGGGGAAGATTGTTTCGATTCGAGAATCGAAGTTGCGGGGAAGAAAATCGGCCGAAGAAAGAAATACTTCCGGTTCGCCCTCGTTTTCAAAAATCAGGATTCGCGAATGCTCGAGATACTTGTCGACGATTCCGACTGCTTCGATGTTTTTGCCGGGGCCGGTCGACCCCGTGATCATGGAAAACATGCTCCGGGCGATCAGCTCGATTTTCAGCCCTGCTTCCGCGGCGCGATAGAGTCGGCCAATCGTCTCCACGTCGGACAAGTTGTTCACCTTCAGGCGCAAGCGGGCCGGTTTCCCGGCGAGATGATTCGTCACTTCCCGCTCAATCTTGCTGTAAAGAAAATCACGGAGTCCCAAAGGGGCAGCCTTCAAATGTTGAAGGGTTGGGGCGCGGTAGGACCGTTCCGCGAACCGGAAAATGGCATTCACGTCTTCGCCGATTTCCTGGTTGTTAGTCAGCAACATGTGGTCGGCAAAAACTGAAGCGGTATCTTCGTTGAAATTTCCGGTTCCGAGGGCGGAGTAGTAACGGGTTTTCCCCGCTTCGCGGCGGGTGATCAACACCAGCTTCGAGTGGACTTTCAGCCCCTGGACCCCCAGCACGACCCGGACGCCGGCATCGCGGTAACGACCCGCCCACTGGATATTGGCCTCCTCGTCAAATCTCGCCTGGGGTTCCACCACCACGGTGACAATCTTGCCGTTACGTGCGGCGGCCATCAGCGCCCGGGCCACACAGGATCGTTTTGCGACGCGGTATTGGGTCACTTCGATTG